>JAGCFP010000085.1 GCA_017650045.1 Bacteroidaceae bacterium
CCGACCGTCCTGCCCAGTGGATCGGACAGATGGATGGACAGACGCTTCCTCAGTCGGATATTTTCAAAGCATTGGTAAAGAAAAGCGTGTCACTGCCCGATGTGCATACAGAGGAAGAAACTTGGCACAGCAATCGGCTTATCAATGAGGCGCTGATGGAACTGACGCATCATGGTAAGGGGCCTGTGCATATCAATGTACCCGTCAGTGAACCACTGTTCGACATGAGTGCTGCGGAACTGCCTCAAGAGCGCGTTATCCACCGCTATGAGGGGTTGAACATGTACAACAACGACTATCAGCCTCTCATCGAGCGCCTGAATCGCTACCGCAACCGTATGGTGATAGCTGGACAAATGAGCCTCATCTATCTTTTCGACAAGAAATATGTGAAGCAACTGGGTAAGCAGTTCGTTTGGATTACTGAAAGCATTGGAAACAAGACCGTGCCAGGAACTCCTATCCACCATATAGACCAAGTGCTTTATCCGATGGATAAATCCACCATGTCCAACATGCGTCCGGAGTTGCTTATTACGTATGGCGGACACGTGGTGTCACGTCGATTGAAATACTTCTTGCGCAACAATCCACCATTGGAACACTGGCACATCAGTCGCGATGGCGACGTATGCGACCTTTATCAAGGGGCCCTGACCACCGTGATAGAGATGGATCCTTTCGAGTTCTTGGAGAAGATTGCTCCACTCATTGAGGATGTGCCTTCTACCTATCCTCGTTTGTGGGAACAAATAGCTTCCAACATTAGAACGCCACAGTTGCCTTTCTCTGAAATGACAGCCATTGGTGAACTGCTAAGTCATTTGCCTACGCCTTCTGCCTTGCATTTAGCCAACAGTTCTGCCGTTCACTATGCACAGCTCTATGATGTGGCCGATGACGTGGAAGTGCTTTGCAACAGAGGCATGAGTGGAACGGAAGGCTCGCTCTCTACCGCTTTGGGATATGCAACGATGGATGAAAAGCTAAACTTCCTGGTGATAGGCGACCTGAGTTTCTTCCAAGACATGAATGCCCTGTGGAACCGTAATTATGGCTCTAACATCCGTATTTTACTGCTGAACAATGGTGGAAGTGAATTGGTACATACCCTCCCCAAAGTGGAACTCGACGAGCAGTCGGAGCGTTTCCTCACAGCGAAACACAACGCTTCTGCGAAGGTTTGGGCAGAAGACCGTGGGTTTAAATACTATGCAGCGACCAACAGTGAAGAACTGGCTGCTGGTATCAAAGAGCTCACCCAACCATCTATCACCCGCCAACCCATTTTGTTGGAAGTATTTACGGATAGAACGGAAGATGCCAAGTTGTTGAAGGAATATTATCATTCCCTTAGAAAATGATTATCCGCAACCGCTACATACCTTTCAAGGGCTTCAATGCCATCAATCTATTTGGCGTGATACTGGTGAAACCTCATGTGCAGCCGTCAGACCGACTGCTGAACCATGAGCGTATCCACACGCGCCAGATGCTTGAAATGCTCATTGTGGGGTTTTACTTGTGGTACTTCGTGGAATGGCTCCTACGCCTCCCACGCAAAGGAAACGCCTACCGTCGCATCTCCTTCGAGCGTGAGGCTTATGCCCATGAGCACGATTCGCAGTATCTTCAGTGCCGCAAGCCTTTCGCTTGGTTTCACTATTTGTAAGCCCCTACCTCACTGATACAAAGTGGACCACGTGCATCCAGGAAATGCACTCTCACAGCCGTTGTTGTGATGGTGGGGAATCGCAGGATGCGCTTGTAACCTATCGTAGTGGTTACCTCACCCACTTCCAGCGGCACCCACTTATCTCCTTGCAAGAATTCCACACGGAAGCTTTTTACACGTTGTCCTAAAGGAATATACTCCTGCAGCAACAATTTACTCAGGGATTGTGGCTCTTTGAAAGTGAAGGTCAATGATCCTGAACATACGTCATCAGAAGTGGCCCAATAAGACTCAAAATCAGCATCGTTCACCTGGCTGGCAGCAAATGCCCTTCCACGAACGTCACTGGCCTTTACCTGAGCATTCTCCAGCAGATTCTCACTTAATTCCTGCGTCACGCGCTGATGGAACTGCACAGCATTCAGGGAGTCGGTCTTAGAGATCAGTCCTTCCTTATTCACAGGGAAGTTCAGCAGCAAAGTGCCATTGCGTCCCACACTCTTGTAATACAATTCCACCAAGTCGTCCGACGTCTTCACCTTGTCGTCCTCACTTTCATGGTAGAACCATCCCGGACGGATAGACACATCACACTCAGCAGCGATCCAAGCGTCTCCATCAGGATGTCCCACATTCAGTTCATCCATGTTCGGATAACCCGGATACACCTCAGCAGCACGCAAGAACGACCAGTTGGTAGTGCCTGCAATCCCTTGCTCATTGCCTACCCATCGGCAACCAGGACCTGCATCCGAGAAGCAGATAGTCTCTGGCTGCAGTTCATCCACCATCGCCCAAGCCTTTGGGAAATTATAATAGGTACGACGATCGATATTACGACGTTCACGGGCCCCACCATAGTAGCCATCACCACCATTGGCACCATCGAACCAAATCTCGAAAAGATCTCCATAACTTGTCAGCAGTTCACGGAGCTGCGCATGATAATACTCCACATAGCTTGGAGAACCATAATCGGCCCTATTCCTATCCCAAGGAGAGAGATAGACACCAAACTTAATGCCGTATTTCTTACAAGCAGCAGCCAACTCTCCCACGATGTCACCCTTACCGTCCTTATACGCAGCATTCCTGATGCAGTAGTCCGTCAGCTCCGTGGGCCACAGACAGAAACCATCGTGATGCTTGGCCGTGAGAATCACGCCCTTCATGCCAGCCTCCACAAAAGTCTTTGCCCATTGCTCTGCATCCAGATGCGTAGGATTGAAGGTCTTAGGATCTGTATCACCATACCCCCACTCCATATCATTGAAGGTATTCAAACCGAAATGAATAAAAGCATACGTCTCCATTTGTTGCCAACGTACCTGCTTTGCTGCAGGGATGGGATACACAGGCTCTGGTGCAGGGATTTGCTCTGTACATGCTACGAAAGACAACGCAGCCACGATCAAACTAAGCTTTTTCATAAAATTCTATGGGTAAATCATCTGGATCAAAACAAAACACAAACTTCTTACCTGAGAGAGGATCGATGCGCACCTTCTCACACGGCACACCTTTCTGAACCACTTCCTTCATGGCGGCATCCACATCATCCACCTCGAAGGCCAGATGGCGCAAACCAGTCGCCTCAGGATTTGTCACACGCTTCGGAGGATCTGGAAAAGAAAACAACTCGACAACAAACTCCCCATTCAAGGCCAAGTCGGTCTTATACGACTGCCTTTCTGCTCTGTAATGTTCAGAGAGCACCTCCAGTCCTAACACGTCCCGATAGAAAGCCAAGCTCTTCTCATAATCCGAGCATAACACAGCCACATGATGCACACGATTCAGTTTCATAAATCACAGTTTTTATATTTCTGCCACGAAGATATGAAAAAAAAGAGAAACCGCCCTCTGCTTTGAGCGGTTTCCCTCTATTTCTTCACACAATTTTTAGGTTTACACCTTGAAAAAGTCATTTGCTTTTGTTGCTGGTACAAAAGTACGGCAACTTCAGATGCCCACCAAAAAACTTACGTTAACTTTACGTTAAGATTCACGCGGTCAATTCTCCACCCCTTTCAGAGTGGCCACCACATACTCAGAGCGCGTGCCAATACGGAACTTTCCACCCCAGATTCCGATGCCTGAAGAGACGTAATAGCGCGTGTTGCCACGCTGGTAATTCCCGAAGGCACACTCATAGATACGCTTAGTAATCCAAGAGATGGGCCACACCTGTCCGTAATGCGTATGTCCACTCAGTTGGAAGTCAATGTGCTGCTCCTCCGTCTTCTCCAGTTCATACGGTTGGTGATCCATTAGAATGATGTACTTATTGCGATCGATGCCCGCTGTAAGCTCTGCCAGAGATTTACGTCGAGGGTTGCTTCTGTCATCACGACCCACGATGCAGAGATCGTCCCACTCCATCACTTCATCGCGCAGCAGTCGGATACCTGCCTTTTCGAAGAACTGCAGAGAATTGGGTTCGCCAGCATAGTATTCATGGTTGCCCAGACATGCCACCACTGGCGCATTGAGCCGATGGAACTCCTCATAGACAGCTTCCTGTTCCAAAGGTTTCAGCCTGCTGTCGATAATGTCTCCAGCAATGAGAATCAAATCAGCATGCTCCTCGTTCAACTTATCCACCCATTGGTGAAAATCAGCACGACGGTTGCCATATCCCAAGTGCAAATCGCTCATCATCAGCACCTTCAACGGCTTTATGATGGTTTTGGATGTAGTGAGCTCCAGTGGCTGACGCACTTTGTGGTGGTAGTGCACATTCCCATAAATAAACACCACAAGCATCAGGCCCACCACCATCAGCGTACCCTGCCAACTATCACGAAGCAGTCCTGTAGGAAGCATATGCACCAGACGCAACACGTCGAGCAGCAGGAAAAGCATGAAGAGGTACAGCAGGATAATCAGCCATGAAGTGCCAATCTTGTAAAGCAAGGAGTTCTGCTCCAGCGTCAGTCCTTCATTGCCCCTCATCCCTAAGAACAGGCTGGCAAATGCAGCCAACATCAATAAGATGACCAGCACTTTGCACCACACAGGCGTGGGCATGATCTGCCACACATGCCAAAACACATAGAGGTTGCCCACCAACGGGAGCAACATAAAAACCAACATTCCGAAATTCGTCATCGATTCTTCAAAAATAATTTCGTGCAAAGATAAGGAAAAACAACTTAAGCGCCTTCTCCTTACTACTGAAAGAACTAAAACAGTCCTTAAGCGCGAATCAGAAAAGAGGCAACTGCGACAGCATGTCGCGCACCTTCTTCATCAATCTTGGTGTAGGCTCTACCACCGTCATACCCACCAAGTCGAAAGCAGCGGCAATGTCGTTCACTACCCTCACCAGCTCCATAATCTTGATACCATTACGTGATTTGGATTGCGTGGTATAAAGTTCGAATGGATCCAGCACGCTCAGATCCAGATGGATGAAGACCTTACGCTTTTTACGTTGTTTCAGCCAATCCAATATAATCTTTGAATCCTCCGCTACTTGCACGGGAGAGATACCCTTCATTCCCAAGTCGTCCTGCCATTCCTTCAAGCTTTGGTTCCATGCACGATAGCCCACAATGAGCAGTCGTGAAGCAGGTACCATCGTTGGCCACAGGCTCTTGAAATCCTCCGAACGCTTACCAAGCCAAGCCATCAGCGCCATCGTATAAGGCACACTCACATCAGGATTGGCATCAATCCACACTACAGACGTATCCTTGTGGTAACAGCCGTTCAGATACCCCAGAGGAACCACCGTTGCACTGGCATCTCCTGCCAGAGTGACGATACGTTCAGGCGCACGCTCACGGATAATGTCGCTCACCACCTTGGTTTGTTTTAGCATATCGTCATATTCGCTGTGCATCATTGCATCTTCAGCTATGTCCTGACTGAAGGGGATCGTCACCGTCTCCGCCTCACTTTGTGGCATCATCATTTCCAGGAAACTAGCCCCTATCTTATAAGCCTCTGCCCTTCCACCCTTTACATTGGTAGGCATCCAAGTCTCCGAGATTCCCCCATACCACTGCGGATGTATCAATCTCAACACCTTAGGCTGTACTTCTTCCTTCTCTACTTTCTCTTCCTTTTCTTCCATCGTATGTTATCTTATTTATCACGCTGCAAAAGTAGCATTATTTACAGAAAAAGCTTATCTTTGCACATAAAATATTCGTATTATGTATAAAATTCAAGCCAATGAGAAAGGCTCCCGCTACATTGAAGTTAGCGATGAGCACCTGAGAATCCTGGAGAAGTTCGACCTGCTGGATCACCTTACCGACAGTACCGGACGTGTGGATGAAGACACCCTGGCAAAGTTGCGCCTCACCCTTCCTGCACTGATAAACAGTTGCCTGGAAGACCTGCAAGCCCTTAACAAACTGGGCTCAGAGGTGGTATTTCACGATGATATGAAAGCACTGGGACTGAAGAACCTCATGCACCTCTTCGAACAGTGGAAAAACGGCGAGCCTATAATCTGAACGACTGGCTTCCCACCACCAAGAAAGAGGTGGAGCTGCGCGGATGGACTGAACTGGATGTGATCCTGTTCAGCGGTGATGCTTATGTGGATCACCCATCCTTCGGTGCTGCAGTCATTGGTAGGATACTGGAAGCTGAAGGACTTCGAGTGGCCATCGTCCCACAACCCAACTGGCGAGATGATCTGCGCGACTTCAAGAAACTGGGACGCCCACGCCTGTTCTTCGGCATTAGTCCGGGGTGTATGGACAGCATGGTGAACAAGTACACGGCCAACAAGCGCCTGCGCCACGAAGATGCCTATACGCCCGACGGACGTACAGACATGCGTCCTGATTATCCCACCATCACTTATACTAAGATCCTGAAGCGCCTGTGGCCCGATGTGCCTGTCTTCCTCGGAGGCATCGAAGCCAGTCTTCGTCGACTGACACACTACGACTATTGGGAAGATCGTCTGCGCCCCAGCATCTTAGTGGATAGTGGTGCCGACCTTCTGATGTATGGCATGGGCGAGAAGGTAGTAGTGGAACTGGTCCGTCGCATGGAAGAAGGCCTCCCACTGGAAGACACTCCACAGATAGCTTACCTCTCTAAAACCTTTGAGCCAAAGCCCGATGACATTGTACTTTACAGCCATGAAGAATGTCTGAAGGACAAGAAGAAGGAAGCGGCCAACTTCCGTCACATTGAGGAAGAGAGCAACAAGCAGCAGGCACAACGACTGCTCCAGCAAGTTGGTAAACAGACGGTGGTGGTGAATCCCCCCTATCCTCCACTCACGGAAGCCGAGCTCGACCATAGTTTCGACCTCCCTTACACTCGTCTGCCACATCCTAAATACAAGGAAAAGCGCATCCCTGCCTTCGACATGATCAAGTTCAGCATCAACCTCCATCGAGGATGCTTCGGCGGTTGTGCCTTCTGCACCATCTCCGCTCATCAGGGAAAGTTCATCGTCAGTCGCAGTAAGGAAAGCATCCTGCGCGAAGTGAAGAAAGTTGTACAGATGCCCGATTTCAAGGGCTACATCAGCGATTTGGGAGGCCCTAGTGCCAACATGTATCGCATGTCGGGAAAGAATCCGGAACTCTGTAAAAAATGCAAGCGACCCAGTTGTGCCCATCCCAAAGTGTGCCCTAATCTCAACAACGACCATCGACCATTGCTGGAAATCTATCGGGCAGTAGATGCCCTTCCACAAGTAAAGAAAAGCTTTATCGGCAGTGGCGTGCGCTATGACCTCATGCTGCATGAGAGCAAAGATCCCGAAGTGAACCGTGCCAATCGTGAATACACCCGCGAACTGATTGTACGCCATGTAAGCGGTCGTCTGAAGGTAGCTCCAGAGCATACCAGTGACCGTGTACTGATGCAGATGCGCAAGCCCTCGTTCCAACTCTTCGAGGAGTTCAAGCGCCTCTTCGACCGTATCAATCGTGAGGAACACCTGGGACAGCAGCTCATCCCCTACTTCATCAGCAGCCATCCCGGATGTCACGAAGAAGATATGGCAGAGCTGGCAGTCATCACTAAGCGGCTCGACTTCCATCTGGAGCAAGTACAGGACTTCACGCCCACCCCTATGACTGTGGCCACAGAGACCTGGTACACGGGATATCATCCCTATACCCTGGAGCCCGTCTTTAGTGCCCGTACACAGCGCGATAAGCTCGCACAGCGCATGTTTTTCTTCTGGTATAAAGCAGAGGAGCGGCGTAATATTGTTAATGCTTTACGCCGCATTGGACGTTCAGATCTTATTTCTAAACTTTATTCTAAATAATATTATCTGTTCATTCTTTTCCGAGAAAAGAACGAACCAAGAAAAGCTGCCGACTGCACTTCCGCAGCTAAGATTGTTTCGTTTTTCACTAAGCGCCGCAAGACGGTCGCTTCGCTCACTTTGCGGTGCGGCGCTTTTAACGTGAAAAACTCGCAATCTCTTAACGCTGCTCCTGTGAGGTCGGAAAAAGACTGCGCAAACATTCCGGCCTCATTTTTGCAGCGTTAGAAAAATCGGGAAAGTTTTCCGTGAAAAAGCGCGGGCTGATTGAGCAAGCGAAGCTTGCGAGTTTTCGCGCTTTAGGAAAACGTGAGCGATTTTTAGC
>JAGCFP010000086.1 GCA_017650045.1 Bacteroidaceae bacterium
TATTCAGGTGGCTATTGCGGCGGGGTTCCACCTCTTCCCATCCCGAACAGAGAAGTTAAGCCCGCCCACGCCGATGGTACTGCCTTAGCGGGTGGGAGAGTAGGTAGCTGCCGTCTTGCGAGAGCGGGTGGATTCCAATGGAAGTCCACCCGCCTTTTTTGTACATAAATGAACGATTCAAACAATTTGATTCCTTAATTTTGCAAATATGTTAGATATTGAGGCAAAAAAGTAAACGATTTGTTTGTTACATGCAATTTATTTGATAACTTTGCAGCGGTTTTTGAAATTGAATTATGAATAGATCATCTATATACAGCAACCTACTATTGGGTATTATTATTCGACTGGCGAATGTTAGTTGAAGTGAGTTTGGTGCATAAGTATGTAGATTATGGATAAAATAGAGCCTTTCTCACTTCTTAGTGTGAAAGGCTTTTAATTTGAAAGTAATATATATTTAAGTATATGAGTGAGCGTTTATTTATTTTCGACACCACTTTACGTGATGGAGAACAAGTCCCAGGTTGTCAATTGAATACTGTGGAAAAGATTCAAGTTGCAAAGCAACTCGAGTCTTTGGGTGTAGATGTGATTGAAGCAGGATTCCCTATTTCCAGTCCTGGTGATTTTAATTCTGTCATAGAAATATCGAAGGCTGTGACTTGGCCAACTATCTGTGCATTGACTCGTGCCGTTCAAAAAGATATAGATGTGGCTGTGGACTCATTGAAATATGCCAAACGGAAACGTATCCATACGGGAATTGGTACCAGTGATTCACATATTAAATATAAGTTCAATTCTAATCGCGAAGAAATCATCGAACGTGCAGTAGCTGCAGTGAAATATGCCAGAAAGTATGTCGATGATGTGGAATTTTATGCAGAAGATGCAGGAAGAACAGATAATGAATACCTGGCACGTGTGGTTGAAGCAGTAGTGAAGGCTGGGGCAACAGTTGTGAATATCCCAGATACAACAGGTTATTGTCTTCCACAAGAATATTACGAAAAAATCAAATATCTCAAAGAACATGTAGATGGCATAGATAATGCGATTATTTCTACACATTGTCATAACGATTTAGGAATGGCCACAGCCAATACATTAAATGGTGTTTTGGCAGGTGCCCGTCAAGTGGAGGTCACCATCAATGGTATAGGTGAACGTGCTGGAAATACATCTCTTGAAGAGATTGCCATGATTTTGAAATGCCATAAGTATTTGAATATCGATACCAATATTAATACAACCAAGATCTACCCAGTCAGTAGGTTGGTCAGCAGCTTGATGAATATGCCTGTTCAGCCGAATAAAGCTGTGGTTGGTAGAAACGCTTTTGCTCATTCCAGCGGTATTCATCAAGATGGAGTGTTGAAGAACGTGAAGACATATGAAATCATGGATCCGAAGGATGTAGGTCTGGATGAAAACTCCATTGTACTTACAGCTAGAAGCGGAAGAGCTGCGTTGAAGTACCGACTGAGTGTTCTTGGAGTTAATGTCGATGATGAAGATAAAGTTGACAATATCTATCAGGCATTCTTGCGTCTTGCCGACCAGAAGAAAGAGGTTACCGACGATGACATCTTGATGTTGGCAGGAGCTGATCGTACAGCATCACATTCCATCAAACTTGATTATCTGCAAGTGACTACAGGTAAGGGAGTAAGGAGTGTTGCCAGCATCGGACTTGATATTTCCAATCAGAAATTTGAAGCAGCTGCTACAGGTAATGGTCCAGTGGATGCTGCAATCAAAGCTCTGAAGAAGATTATCATGAAGCAGATGACGCTGAAGGAGTTTACCATCCAAGCCATCAGCAAGGGTAGTGATGATGTTGGTAAGGTGCACATGCAGGTTGAATACGACGGTAGTCTCTACTATGGATTTGGGGCTAATACCGATATCGTTACTGCATCTGTTGAAGCCTACATCGATTGTATCAATAAGTTCAGAATCAGAGAATAAGAATATATACGATGAATACATTATTTGACAAAATCTGGGATGCTCACATCGTACAAAAAGTTGAAGATGGTCCCACACAACTCTACATTGACAGACTCTATTGTCATGAAGTTACTTCTCCTCAGGCTTTTGCAGGAATGCGAAGTAGGGGATTGAAATGTTTCCGTCCGGAACAGATTTTCTGTATGCCCGATCATAATACACCAACGCATGATCAGGATAAGCCTATTGAAGACCCTGTTTCAAAGAATCAGGTAGATATCTTAGAGAAGAATGCTGCTGATTTTGGTCTGACTCATTTCGGAATGAATACTCCAAAGAATGGAATCATTCATGTGGTAGGACCAGAAAGAGGACTTAGCCTTCCTGGTATGACCATAGTCTGTGGTGATTCCCACACCTCCACCCATGGAGCGATGGGAGCTGTGGCTTTTGGTATTGGTACCAGTGAGGTAGAAATGGTTATGGCTTCGCAGTGTATCTTGCAGCAGAAACCTAAATCCATGCGTATCAGCGTACAAGGAAAATTGGGTAAGGGTGTGACAGCTAAAGACGTAGCCCTTTATCTGATGTCTAAAATCTCTACTTCGGGAGCCACAGGCTATTTCATCGAATATGCAGGAGAGGTGGTACGAGATATGAGTATGGAAGGTCGACTGACTTTGTGCAACCTCTCCATTGAGATGGGTGCACGTGGAGGTTTCATTGCCCCTGATGAGAAGACTTTCGAATATGTGAAAGGTCGCGAATATGCTCCTAAGGGTGAAGATTGGGAGCAGCATGTGGCATACTGGAAGACGTTGAAGAGCGGGGAAGATGCTGTATTCGACAAGGAATTGCAGTTTGATGGTGCAGATATAGAACCCATGGTGACTTATGGCACCAATCCTGGCATGGGTATGGGTATTACTCAGAGCATTCCTACTACTGAAGGTATGGGTGAAGCTGCCAAGGCATCATTTACCAAGTCGCTGAACTATATGGGTTTCCTTCCTGGTGATAAATTGCTTGGTAAAAAGATTGACTATGTTTTCCTTGGTGCTTGTACCAATGGAAGAATCGAGGATTTCCGGGCTTTTGCCTCATTGGTAAATGGCAAGAAGAAAGCAGAAAGTGTTATCGCATGGCTCGTACCAGGTTCATGGATGGTAGATCAGCAGATTCGTGAAGAAGGTCTTGATAAGGTGCTTGCAGACGCTGGTTTTGAAATCCGTCAGCCAGGGTGCTCAGCTTGCTTAGCCATGAATGATGACAAGGTTCCTGCAGGGAAATATGCCGTATCTACCAGCAATCGAAACTTTGAAGGTCGCCAAGGCCCAGGTGCCAGAACCATCCTTGCCAGTCCGCTTGTGGCAGCGGCTGCAGCTATTACGGGTGAAATAACAGATCCAAGAACTTTAATGTAATTCAGCACATGAAACAGAAATTCGATATTATAACCAGCACTTGTGTTCCTCTTCCTTTGGAGAATGTGGATACAGACCAGATCATTCCCGCACGTTTCCTGAAAGCTACGGATAAGAAAGGATTTGGTGACAATCTCTTCCGTGATTGGCGTTATGACAAACAGGGTAATCCCATCAAGGATTTCGTTCTCAATGACCCAACTTATGGCGGAGTAGTACTTGTGGCAGGTAAGAACTTTGGCAGTGGCAGTAGTCGTGAACACGCAGCATGGGCCATTGCTGGCTATGGGTTCAGAGTGGTGGTGAGCAGTTTCTTTGCCGATATCCATAAGAACAATGAATTAAATAATTTTGTTTTGCCTGTGGTCGTTTCTGAGCCTTTCCTCCAGGGGTTGTTCAACTCAATCTATGCCAATCCGAAGATGGAGGTGGTAGTTGATCTTCCTAATCAGACGATTACCAATACAGCTACAGGAAAGAGTGAGACCTTCGAAATCAATGCCTATAAGAAGCATTGCTTGATGAATGGTTTGGACGATATTGATTTCTTATTGGAAAACAAGGATAAAATAGAAGCTTGGGAGAGTCGACATGGGCATTAATCGTAAGATAGAGTTCATGGATACCACTCTCCGTGATGGTGAGCAGACCAACGGAGTATCTTTTGTTCCCCATGAGAAGTTGATGATAGCTCGCCTTTTGCTATCCGACCTTCAGTTGGACCGCATAGAGGTGGCATCAGCCCGTGTCTCTGAAGGAGAGCATGAGGCGGTACGTCTTATCTGTAACTGGGCAGAGCGTCATGATATGCTTCGTAAGATCGAGGTGCTGGGCTTTGTTGATGGTCAGTCCTCTGTGGATTGGATAACTTCTGCTGGGGGCAAGGTGATTAACCTGCTTTGCAAAGGTTCAGAAAAGCATTGCACATACCAACTGAAGAAGTCGGTCGAAGAACATCTGGAGGATATCAGAAAGGTCATTGCTTACGCTCATGCGAAAGACATGGATGTAAATGTCTATCTGGAGGACTGGAGCAATGGCATTCAAGACTCCCCCGATTATGTCTATCATCTCATGGATGGCCTTCAAGGGCAGGGCATCAAACGTTTCATGCTCCCTGATACCTTGGGTGTGCTGAATCCTATGAATACCATGCGCTATATGCGTGACATAGTGAGTCGCTATACAGATGCCCACTTTGATTTCCACGGACATAATGACTATGATTTGGCTGTCAGCAATTCCTTGGCAGCTGTTCAGGCAGGATGTTCAGGACTGCATGTCACCATCAACGGCTTGGGAGAGCGTGCAGGAAATGCTCCACTTGCCAGCGTACAGGCAGGACTGAAAGACCAGATGGGTATAGAAACCAACATCGTGGAAAGCCAGCTCTATCGTGCCAGCCTCTTGGTCTCATCCTATTCAGGCATTGCCATTGCCCCTAATAAACCCATTGTGGGTGAGAGTGTTTTCACGCAGGTAGCTGGAGTGCATGCCGATGGGGATAATAAGAAGAACCTCTATTGTAATAATCTTCTGCCAGAGCGCTTTGGTCGTAGGCGTGAGTATGCTTTGGGAAAGAACAGTGGTAAGGCCAATATCCGCAAGAACTTAGAGGATCTGGGATTAGACCTTGATGAAGCCACCATGCGTAAGGTGACAGACCGTATCATTGAACTGGGTGATAAGAAAGAGACTGTTTCTCAAGAAGACCTACCTTATATCGTTGCAGATGTGCTGAAGCATAATGTGGTGGTCGAGAAGGTGAAGCTGAAGAGCTATTTCGTGAATCTGGCACATGGCTTGAAACCTATGGCTACACTGAAGATTGAGATCAACGGACAGGAGTATGAAGAGAGCAGTAGTGGTGATGGTCAGTATGATGCTTTTGTGCGAGCCTTGCGCAATGTGTATAAAAGAACACTGAACCGCAAGTTCCCTATGTTGACCAATTATGTGGTAAGCATTCCTCCTGGTGGTCGTACAGATGCCTTGGTGCAGACGGTCATCTCCTGGAGTTTTGCTGGGAGAGAGTTCCGTACTCGTGGCTTGGATGCTGACCAGACTGAAGCTGCTATCAAAGCTACAGTCAAGATGCTCAATATGATTGAGGATGACTTTACTAACCCAGAAAATATGTACCATGATGGAGAAGTGTAAATTGAAACAGAAAGCCTGGTTGCGCTATCTCATTGTCTTTTTGGTGGCATTGTTTCTGGTGGTTGGATGGTTCCGCTTTGGGCCAAATAATGATCCAGAAGGCAGTAATCTGTTGGTGAATAGCGTGTTGGCAGCTATCCTGACGCTGATTTATGTAGTGATTGAGAAACTTGTCTGCAGAATCAGTAAACATAAGGAAGAGAAATAACAATTAATATCAATATAAAAAATGGATTTTAAAATTGCAGTTTTACCAGGTGATGGTATTGGACCTGAGATTTCTAAGGTGGGTGTCGATGTGATGACAGCCGTGTGTGAGAAGTTTGGTCACAAAGTGACTTACGAGTATGCTATCTGTGGAGCCGATGCCATTGATAAGGTGGGCGACCCATTTCCAGAGGAGACTTTCCAGGCATGTCTGCGTGCCGATGCCGTGCTTTTCTCTGCTGTAGGCGACCCAAAGTTTGACAATAATCCTACTGCCAAAGTGCGTCCAGAGCAAGGTTTGCTGGCCATGCGTAAGAAACTGGGGCTCTATGCCAATGTCCGTCCTATGCAGACTTTCAAGAGCCTGCTGCACAAGTCACCACTCCGTCCTGAATTGGTAGATGGAGCCGACTTCATCACCATCCGTGAGCTTACAGGTGGTATGTATTTCGGAGAGAAATACCAGGATAATGACAAGGCATACGACACCAACTACTATACCCGTCCTGAGATAGAGCGTATCATCAAGGTAGGGTATGAGTATGCCCGTCGCCGTAACCATCATCTCACCATTGTAGATAAGGCCAATGTGCTGGCATCTTCCCGTTTGTGGCGACAGATTGGTCAGGAGATGGAGAAAGATTATCCGGATGTAAAGACCGACTATATGTATGTGGACAATGCCTCCATGCGTATGATTCAGGAACCTAAGTTCTTCGATGTGATTGTAACAGAGAATACCTTTGGTGATATCCTTACTGATGAGAGTTCTTGCATCAGTGGTTCCATGGGTCTGCTCCCATCTGCATCTACTGGTGACAGCACGCCTGTCTTTGAGCCTGTACATGGTTCATGGCCACAAGCCAAGGGACTGAACATAGCCAACCCATTGGCACAGGTGCTTTCAGATGCCATGTTGTTCGAGTACTTTGGCATGCAGAAAGAAGCCGACCTTATTCGTGATGCTGTTGATGCTTCTATCGACCAGAATGTACGTACTCCTGACATTCAGGTGGAAGGTGGTGCCAAGTATGGTACCAAGGAAGTTGGTGCATGGTTGGTTGAATATATCCAGAAAGCCTAATTAAGAGCTTAGAGTTTAGAGATAATAGAGGGGATGCTTTCAGTAGTATCCCCTTTATTCTTGTAGTGCCCACCTTATCAGTGAGGTGAACCGCTCTCCATACTTGCGCTTCTTGTACTCACCCACACCATTGACATTGCCGAATGCCTCTATGGTGGTGGGGTGGAGTAGTGCCAGTTGCTGAAGGGTTTTATCAGAGAAAACGATGTAAGGAGGCACCATTTCCTCTGCAGCTATCTCTTTACGCAGGTTGCGTAGCAGTTCGAACAGCTCATCATAGTTTACCGTCTTCTTTAGTATAGAGGTGGTAGGCCTGTCTGTCAAAGGGAGCAGAATGGAGGCCTCTGCTTTCCGCTTCCGCTTAGGCTTAGGCTCTTCCCGCTGAATCACCACCAGCTGTGCCGTGCTTTTTCCAAAGAGCACATCACTTCCTGCAGCCGTGATCTTAAAGTGGTTATGCTCATTGTAAGCTATTCCCAGATAACCCAGTTGCACCATCTGCAGAATGTAGTCATTCCAGTCGCGTGAAGGAATATCCCTCCCAGCTCCAAAGGTCTTCAGCTTCGCATAGTCATGTGCTATTATCTCCTGATTGAAGTTGCCTCGCAGTATGTCTATCAAGACCGTATTTCCTATCTGTTGCTCAGTGCGATAAACAGCACTCAGAGCCTTCTGTACGATGACTGTCCCATCAAAGCGGTGGGGAGGGTTCTGGCATACGTCACAATTATGGCAGTCGTGGTCTATGTCTTCTCCAAAGTAAGACAGCAAGATGCGCCTTCTGCAGATGTCGGCCTCTGCATACTGCTGCATGCGCTTCAGCTTCTCCATGTTGATGCTCTCCTGTCCGCTTTCCTTGGCAAACTCTGTCAGTGTAATCACATCACTCAGCGAGTAGAACAGCAGGGCTTCACTGGGCATTCCATCACGTCCTGCACGTCCCACTTCCTGATAGTAGCTCTCCAGACTCTTGGGCATGTTGTAGTGGATAATCCAGCGCACATTGCTCTTGTCTATCCCCATCCCGAAGGCAATGGTGGCACACACCACCTGCACACGGTCATTGATGAAATCCTCCTGTGCCTTGTCGCGCTGGTTGGCAGTCAGTCCAGCATGATAGATGGTAGCCTTGATACCATGTTGTCGAAGCATCTGGCATACCTTCTCTGTGTTGCTCCTACTCAGACAATACACGATGCCACTCTCCCCAGTATGACGGGCAATGAAGTTCAGTATGGCAGCATTTTTCTCCTTGCTTCGGTATCCCCTGCGCACACCCAGTTGGATGTTAGGGCGATCGAAAGAAGAGATAAAGATGCCAGGATCTTCCAGACGCAGTTGTGTCAGAATATCCTCCCTGGTTATCTTGTCGGCAGTGGCAGTCAGTGCTATGATAGGTACCTTCGGGAACTGCTTTTTCAGCACCCCCAGTTGGGTATATTCAGGACGGAAGTCATGCCCCCACTGTGAGATGCAGTGCGCTTCATCTACAGCAAAGAGTGAAACCACCGCATCCCTCAGAAACCCCTCCAGTGCAAACATCAGTCGTTCAGGCGAGATATACAGCAGTTTCAGGGTACCCTGCAGTGCCATGCGTATGATCTGTGAATTCTCTGTTTCCGTATTGTTGCTGTTCAGTGCAGCAGCCATGATGCCGTTGGCCATCAGCGCCTCCACCTGGTCCTTCATCAGTGAGATCAGGGGTGATACCACTATGGCAGTCCCTTTCATCATCAGAGCAGGCAGTTGGTAGCAGATGCTCTTGCCACCACCTGTAGGCATCAGCACCAGTGCATCCTTCCCATGAAGTATATGCGTGATGATTTCCTCCTGCTTAGGGCGGAAGGAGTCAAATCCGAAATATCGCTTTAGTAGTTCCTGCATCTCTTCTTTATTTCCACTGCGAAGATAGTGCAAGAACAGCTGAAATACAAATAATAAGGTAAATCTTTCCTTACCTATCTTGACAAATTTGGAAAGAATGATATAATCATTATTTCATCGTTGTGACTGAGCTAAGTCCTAACTAGGACTGAGCTAAGTCAAGGTAGAGAAGGTGTTAAGGCACCGTAATGACTGAGCTGTATGGTCTACGTACGGATTTCAAACGAAATATGCCTTTAACACCTCACACCTCACCTTTTCTAAGTTAAATCATGATTTACAATAGTTCCTAAGGGTGAGGTGTTGTTTTGACACCTCACCACTCCTCACCTCTATGCTTCCTACATGCATCATAATTGGTGAGGTGTGGTGAGGAGTGCTCTCTATACCTCACCGCTGTAAGTAGATGAGTTCTAGGGTCTTACGCTTGAAGGGTGAGGTGTGAGGTGTTTTTGCATTAATTCATTTAGTTTGTAACTTACAAACAATTAGTTTAACGGCTTTATTCAAGGCGTTTAAAGGCTCCATTCTCTATAGATAAAGGCTGCATTCAGAGCATATTTGATTTCTAATGATTTACGGATTACCAATATTGAAATGAACAGGTAGAGACATCAGCTGATAATATAGTGTGGCAGCCATGCGTTCATGCCCAGCAGTGTTGGGATGCAGACGATCTGTCTCTGCATTGATGAAATATGGCACTTGCTCTTCGACCATAGGATTGAGGCCAGAAAGCGCACTGAGGTTGATGACTGGAATGCCCCAGACATCTGCTGCCTCCTGAGAAGCTTTGATGTAGGCATTTACATATTCCCCTGCACTGTTCTGATAACTCTCATCTGGTTGCAGATTACGGTCGCCAAAGTTGGCCAGTCCTCTGTGTAAAGGTGTGAGAAGCACGATCTGCTTGGTGGGGAAGAGCTTCTTCAGTAGGCTGATAGCCTGATTGATGCGCCCTTTGTAGGTATCATTACTCATCACCATTGTTCGCCTCACCCGATTCACTGGAGCTTTGGGATGGCCCACTGCCTGCATGACCTCCTCCCGTTTCTCAGTCCACCATTCACCGATGGGTACCCCAGCCAGAAAATCGTTGGTTCCTATGAAGACGATGATGGCATTTACCTCATCTCCGTGCTCTGCCTTCAGTTGCTCTGCCTGTTGCCTGATGTGTGTCCACTCATTGCCACTGACAGCATAGACATACGGAGTGATGCCCAGCCACTCACTGAGGAAACTCCATGATTTCCTTACATCGGTATAGGCATTGGGATCCCAGATGGAATCACCCAGAAAGCCTACACGTGCACCTTTCCAAGGGTGCTGCATGGGAGCCTGTGCATAAAGGACCCCAGCCAGGCATAGTAGCAGGCTGAAGAAAAAGAATCTTGTTTTCATAGTAATTGGTGTTTTTCAATGACAAAGATACTAAAGTTTTTCTGTTTTTTATTATCTTTGGCTTCGCTGAAAATACTAAGCACTCGGAAAAACCAAATGTATTTGGCATTTCTCTCGTTTTTTAGTATCTTTGCGCTCGTTTAAATCGTATATATGGTATGAAAAAGAAGTTAATGTGTGCCTTGGCAGTTCTGACAATGTTGGCTGCATGTGGTACAAAACAAGAGAATACAAACGTTTCTGTGGATTATAACTTTTATAACGTGGAACAATTTGCTGACTTACAGATACTCCGTTACAAGGTGACGGATTTTGAGAAACTGACGCTCAACCAGAAGAAACTGGTGTATTACCTCACAGAGGCTGCCCTCTGGGGACGTGATATCTTCTATGACCAGAATGGAAAGTATAATCTGACCATCAGTCGCACACTGGAGGCTGTCTATACAGACTGGAAGGGTGACCGTGAGAGTGCCGACTTCAAGGCTATGGAGCTTTACCTGAAGCGGGTGTGGTTCTCCAGCGGCATACACCATCACTATGGCAGTGAGAAGTTTGTGGCAGGCTTTTCAGAGAACTTCTTCCGTGAGGCAGTGAAGGGCGTGGATGCAGCTAAGTTGCCTTTGAAGCAAGGGCAGACAGTGGAGCAGTTGCTGGATGAGATTTGTCCGGTAATGTTCGACCCTTCTATCATGAAGATGCGTACCAATCAAGCGGATGGAGAGGACCTGATTCTCACATCTGCAGCCAACTTCTATGAAGGGGTGACGCAGCAGGAGGCAGAGGATTTCTATAACAAGATGAAAGACCCTAAGGATGAGGCTCCTGTCTCTTATGGCTTGAACAGCAAGTTGGTGAAGCTTGATGGAAAGATCAGTGAAGAAGTATATAAGGTGGGTGGACTCTACAGTGCTGCCATCGAGAAGATCATCTATTGGCTGGAGAAAGCTGAGGAGGTGGCGGAGACGCCCGAACAACTGGAAGTGATCAAGAAACTGATAGAGTTTTATCAGACAGGTGACCTGAAGACCTTCGATGACTATACCATCGCTTGGGTAAAAGACCTGAACTCACAGGTGGATTTCGTGAATGGCTTTACAGAGACTTATACCGACCCTCTGGGCATGAAGGGCAGTTGGGAGGCACTGGTGAACTTCAAGGACATGCAGGCCACTAAGCGTACAGAAACCATCAGCAGCAATGCACAGTGGTTTGAGGACAACTCGCCTGTGGATGCCCGATTCAAGAAAGAGAATGTGAAAGGTGTAACGGCCAAAGTGATCACGGCTGCCATCTTGGCAGGCGATCTCTATCCTGCTACGGCTATTGGCATCAACCTGCCTAACAGCAACTGGGTACGTGCTCAGCATGGCTCTAAGAGTGTGACCATTGGCAATGTGACGGATGCCTACAACAAGGCTGCGCATGGCAATGGCTTCAATGAGGAGTTTGTTCTGGGTGAGGCTGAGCTGGACCTGATCAATAAGTATGCTGATACAACGGATGAACTGCATACCGACCTTCATGAGTGCCTGGGACATGCTTCTGGAAAACTGCTTCCTGGAGTGGATCCTGATGCGCTGAAGGCCTATGGCTCTACCATAGAAGAGGGTAGGGCTGACCTGTTTGGTCTTTACTATGTGGCTAATCAGAAGTTGGTGGACTTGGGGCTGACTCCTAATCTGGATGCTTACAAGGCACAGTATTACACTTACATGATGAATGGTCTGATGACGCAACTGGTACGCATTGAACCTGGCAAGAACATAGAAGAGGCACACATGCGCAACCGCTCTTTCATTGCTCACTGGGCATTCGAGCATGGACAGAAGGACAAGGTGGTGGAGCTGGTGAAGCGTGATGGGAAGACATACGTTCAGATCAATGATTATGAAAAGCTGCGTGATCTCTTTGGTGAATTGCTGGCAGAGGTGCAGCGCATCAAGAGTGAGGGGGACTTTGAGGCTGCCCGCCAGTTGGTAGAGAACTATGGTGTAAAGGTGGATCCTGTACTGCATCAGGAAGTTCTGGAGCGTTATGCCAAGTTGAACCTGGCTCCTTACAAGGGATTCCTGAATCCTAAGTATGACACAGTGAAAGATACCGATGGTAACATCATCGACGTGGTGGTGAGCTATGGGGAGACTTATCCTGAGCAGATGCTTCGCTACAGTAGGGACTATTCTGCATTATTCATTGAGAATTGAGGATTGAGAATTAAGACAACTCTGTGAAAGACGTTTTTATGGAGGTTAAGGAGCAGATACGGGAGATTAAACAGCAACTGCGTTCACTTATGAATGGAGCTGCCAGTGCCAGTATGCGTGAGAAGGGCCTGAACTATAAAGTGAACTTCGGGGTAGAGTTGCCCAGATTGAAACAACTGGCTGCTGCGTATGAGAAGAATCACCAGTTGGCTGGCGAACTCTGGAAAGAGGATATCCGTGAATCCAAGATTCTGGCAGCCCTGCTGCAGCCTGTGGAGAGCTTCTATCCTGAGATAGCCGATATCTGGGTGGATGACATACGCACCATGGAGATAGCTGAACTCACGGTGATGAATCTTTTCCAGCATTTGGAATATGCACCTCAGCTCTCTTTCCAGTGGATTTCTTCAGAGGCAGAGTTCAGACAGGTTTGTGGCTATCTGATAATTGCCCGACTGCTATCTAAGAAGGGGGACATGGATGAGCGTACAGAGAATGAGTTTCTGGATCAAGCCGTGACAGCTTTCCTTTCTGGCTCCTACAATGTGCGTACAGCGGTGCTCAGGGCATTGAAGAAATATGCTACCTATGAGGAGGAGCATGCCTTCAGACTTTGCCGCAAGACAGAAGATCTGAAAGACAGTACCACTGAGCAGGGACAAGCCCTCTATGCATGGATTAGAAATTTGGTGTCAGAATAATTTACCGAAAGTTGTAAGACGTTTGGCAAAAAACTATTATCTTTGTAAGGTTGTTACTTAACTAAGGTATGATGATTGATAATCAGAGTGTGAGAGAAGAGGTGAAACAGATATTCACAGAGTATCTGAAAAAGCATGGACATCGCAAAACGCCTGAGCGTTATGCGATTCTTGACACCATTTATTCACTGGATGGGCATTTCGATATTGAGACGCTCTACACACTGATGGAAGAGAAAGAAAACTTCCGTGTGAGCAGGGCTACGCTTTATAATACCATCATCTTGCTCTTGAATGCTAATCTAGTTATCAAGCATCAGTTTGGCACTTCTTCACAGTATGAGAAGTGTTACAACCGTGAAACGCACCATCACTTGATCTGTACGCAGTGTGGCAGGGTGTCAGAATTTGTGAATGAGGAATTGCAGCATGTCATTGAGCATACGCGTGTAGGGCGTTTCAATATGTCGCACTATTCTCTATACATGTATGGCATCTGTAGCAGGTGCGAGAGAGCCAACAAACGAAAAATGACTAATAAACTTCAAAATAGCAAGAAATGAGAGCCGATATTCTTTTAGGTTTGCAATGGGGTGATGAAGGCAAGGGAAAGGTTGTCGATGTGCTGACCCCTAATTATGATGTAGTGGCACGTTTTCAGGGTGGCCCTAATGCGGGACATACACTGGAGTTTGAGGGACAGAAGTATGTGCTTCGGTCTATCCCTTCAGGTATCTTCCAGGGCGACAAGGTGAATATAGTGGGAAATGGCGTGGTGCTGGATCCTGCATTGTTCAAGGAGGAGGCTGAGGCTTTGGCTGCCAGCGGACATGACCTGAGAAAACGTCTGGTGGTCTCAAAGAAGGCGCACCTGATTTTACCTACACACCGCCTGCTGGATGCTGCCTATGAGGCTGCCAAGGGTAAGAGCAAGGTGGGTACCACAGGTAAGGGTATCGGTCCTACTTATACCGATAAAATTAGTAGAAATGGCTTGCGTGTAGGTGATTTGCTGAAGGACTTTGACCAGAAGTATGCAGCTGCAAAGGCTCGTCATGAACAGATATTGAAAAACCTGAACTTCGCCTATGATCTGAAGGATGCTGAGCAGAAGTGGATGGAGGGTGTGGAATACCTGAAGCAGTTCCAACTAGTGGACAGTGAGCATCTGGTGAACAAGTTGCTGAAAGAAGGCAAATCCATTCTCTGCGAAGGGGCTCAAGGTACGATGTTGGATGTGGACTTTGGTTCCTATCCTTTTGTAACATCTTCAAGCACAATCTGTGCTGGTGCTTGCACGGGTCTGGGTATGGCTCCAAATAAGATTGGGGATGTGTATGGCATCTTCAAGGCATATTGCACCCGTGTGGGAGCTGGTCCTTTCCCAACTGAACTTTTTGATGAGGTGGGCGACAAGATTCGTGATCTGGGACATGAGTATGGTGCAGTGACTGGTCGCAAGCGTCGTTGTGGCTGGATAGATCTTGTGGCACTGAAGTATGCCATCATGATCGATGGTGTGACCAAGCTCATCATGATGAAGAGCGATGTGCTGGACAGCTTCGAAACCATCAAGGCTTGTGTGGCCTATAAGGTGAATGGCGAGGAGATAGATTATTTCCCATTTGACATCAATGAGGGCATTGAGCCAGTGTATGTGGAACTTCCAGGATGGAATACCGACCTGACTAAGATGAAGAGTGAGGATGAGTTCCCTGAGGAGTTCAATGCTTACCTGGACTTTCTGGAGAACGAGTTGGAGGTGCCTATCAAGATAGTCTCTGTAGGTCCTGACCGTGAGCAGACAATAGTTCGCTATACAGAAGAAGATTGAAGATGAAGAGATTCATAAGTTGCATAGGGCTCGTGATGTTGCTGGCACTGCAGGCGTTGGCACAATATCAGCCTTCACCAGAGAACCTAAAAGCACGTGCAGAGTTTCAAGACCGCAAGTTCGGTGTGTTCTTGCACTGGGGTGTCTATTCCATGATGGGACAAGGCGAGTGGGTGATGAACAATCGTAACATCAACCATGAGGAGTATGCCAAGATGCCAGGTGGCTTCTATCCCCAGTATTTCAATGCAGAAGAGTGGGTAAAGGCCTTCAAGGAGGCAGGGGTGAAATACATTACGTTCACTTCACGTCACCATGATGGCTTCTCTATGTTTGGCTCAAAGGTGGATGGGGGCTACAATGTGGTGGATGCCACACCTTTCAAGCGTGATGTGGTGAAGGAATTGGCTGCAGCTTGCGAGAAATACGGCATAAAGCTGCATCTTTATTACTCACACCTTGATTGGCACCGATTGGATTATCCTATTGGCAGTTCTGGTCGCCAACTGGGTAGGCCAACCAACCAGCAAGACTGGAAGAGTTACTATAAGTTCATGAACGGCCAGATCACTGAGTTGCTTACCAACTATGGCTCCATAGGTGCCATGTGGTTCGATGGTGTGTGGGATCATGCTGGAGATGCTACTCCTTTCAATTGGCAACTGGAAGAGCAGTATGCCCTGATCCATCGTCTGCAGCCTTCATGTCTGATTGGCAATAACCATCACAAGGACCTGAATCCTGGGGAGGATATCCAGATCTTTGAGCGTGACCTTCCTGGACAGAATACCGCTGGCTATTCGGCTGGGATGACAGTAAGCAATACCGTACCTCTGGAATCATGCCAGACTATGAGCGACAGTTGGGGTTTCAATATTACAGATACACGTTATAAGAGTAGGGAAGACCTGATTCAGATGTTGGTACGTGCAGCGGGTATGAATGCCAATCTGTTGCTCAACATCGGTCCTCAGTCTGATGGCCGTCTGCCTGCCACTGCCCTTTCACGTCTGAAGGAAATGGGTGATTGGCTGGGTGTTTATGGCGAGACTATCTATGGTACACGTGGTGGAATAATAGAGCCACATGAGTGGGGAGTCACCACACAGAAGGACAACAAGCTCTATGTGCATATCATGAAACTGCAAGACAGTGCACTCTTCCTGCCACTGACAGGGGTAAAGGTGAAAAAGGCTAAAGTGTTCAAGGATGGGACTTCTGTACGCGTGACTAAATCGAAAGAAGGGATATTGCTGGAATTAGGTTGTGTACCAGAGGATGTGGACTATGTAGTGGAACTCACACTCTGATTTTTGGCACGGGTTTTGTTAGAGAACCTAGTATAGAGATAACTAAACAATTGATTAATTAATACATACAGACTATGGGAATACAGTGGATTATTTTTATAGGTGTGATGATTGCAAGTTGGCTAGTTCAGCAGAATTTGCAACGGAAGTTCAAGAAGTACTCTGCAGTGATGAGTGAAAGCGGACTTACGGGTCAGCAAATCGCAGAGAAGATGCTTCGTGACAATGGTATCTATGATGTGAGAGTGACTCATGTAAGCGGTCAGCTGACCGATCATTATAATCCTGTGACCAAGACCGTGAATTTAAGTCAGGGAGTATATGAGAGCAATAGCGTAATGGCTGCTGCCGTAGCTGCCCATGAGTGTGGCCATGCAGTGCAGCATGCTACAGCTTATGGTCCGCTGACCATGCGTAGCAAGTTGGTCCCAGCCGTTTCTTTTGCCAACAAGTGGGTTTCTTGGGTCATCCTGTTGGGTATTGTCTTGCTGAACAGCTTCCCTCAGATTCTGTTGGCAGGCATCATCCTCTTTGCAATGACCACCGCTTTCAGTTTGATTACCTTACCTGTGGAAATCAATGCCAGTAAGCGTGCTTTGGCATGGCTTAGTGCTTCAGGTATGACCACTTCCCGTAATCATGCCATGGCTGAGGATGCCTTGAAGGCAGCTGCTTATACCTATGTGGTGGCAGCAGTTGGCTCGTTGGCCACCTTATTATATTATATATTGATTTATTCAAATCGTAGAAGTTAATACAAATGGCAGGTAAACCTAGCATTCCAAAAGGAACGAGAGATTTTTCGCCCATAGAGATGGCGAAGCGCAACTATATTTTTGACACTATCCGTGGGGTTTACCACCTCTATGGCTTTCATCAGATAGAAACACCTGCCATGGAAATGCTTTCTACGTTGATGGGAAAGTATGGGGAAGAGGGAGACAAGTTGCTCTTCAAGATTCAGAACTCAGGAGATTATTTCAGGGGACTGACAGATGAAGAACTGCTGAGTCGTGATGCTTCTCATTTGGCCTGTAAATTCTGTGAGAAAGGGCTGCGCTATGACCTTACTGTTCCTTTTGCTCGCTATGTGGTGATGCATCGTGAAGAAATCACATTCCCTTTTAAGCGCTATCAGATTCAACCAGTATGGCGTGCAGATCGCCCTCAGCGTGGTCGTTACCGTGAATTCTACCAGTGTGATGCTGATGTGGTAGGTAGTGATTCCCTGCTGAATGAGGTGGAACTGATGCAGATAGTAGATACGGTATTCTCACGCTTTGGTGTGAGAGTATGCATCAAGATCAACAATCGCAAGATTCTCTCTGGCATCGCTGAGGTTATCGGTGAGGCTGATAAGATAGTGGATATCACGGTGGCCATCGATAAGCTGGACAAGATAGGCTTGGAGAATGTGAATGCTGAACTTCGTGAGAAGGGCATCAGTGAAGAAGCCATCGAGAAATTACAACCTATTATCTTGCTGAGTGGCTCAAATACGGAGAAATTGGCAACCCTGAAAGAAGTGCTGAGTGGAAGTGAAACTGGGCAGAAGGGTATTGAGGAGACTGCTTTTATCCTGAATACCTTGGCGGATATGGGATTGAAGAATGAGCTAGAACTTGACCTTACGCTTGCGCGTGGACTGAATTACTATACAGGTGCCATCTTTGAAGTCAAGGCTTTGGATGTGCAAATTGGCAGTATCACAGGAGGTGGACGCTATGATAATCTGACAGGTGTATTCGGTATGCCTGGCATATCTGGGGTGGGTATCTCATTTGGTGCTGACCGTATCTTTGATGTACTCAACCAACTGGATCTCTATCCGAAAGAGGCAGTGAATGGCACCAAGTTGCTTTTCATCAATTTTGGTGAGAAGGAAGCAGCCTATTGCCTCCCCATCTTGCAAAAAGTCCGTGCAGCAGGTGTGAGCGCGGAGATATTCCCTGACTCAGTGAAGATGAAGAAGCAGATGGCTTATGCCAATGCCCATGAGATTCCATTTGTGGTCTTGGTAGGCGAGAATGAAATGCAAGAGGAGAAAGTAACCCTGAAGAATATGACCACAGGTGAACAAGCCATGGTCAGCGTGGAAGAACTGACAGAACAGCTTTGCTGATTTGTCAGTTTGTCAGTTTTATACTGACAATGCTACTTCTATAGGCTTTGGCACACTTTTGGTTAGGATATAAGGCGTGCCTGAAAAGGTAGTAATGAAAGATAATATGTATAACAAATAAAAACTAATAATTATGAACATTAAACCATTAGCTGACCGAGTTCTGGTGCTCCCAGATCCAGCAGAAGAAAAGACAGTAGGCGGTCTGATTATCCCTGATACCGCTAAGGAAAAGCCACTGAGTGGCCAGATTGTTGCCGTTGGTAATGGCACAAAGGATGAGGAAATGGTGTTGAAACCAGGTGACTCTGTATTGTATGGCAAATATGCTGGTACTGAAATTGACGTTAAGGGTGAGAAATACCTGATTATGCGCCAGAGTGATGTTGTAGCAGTTGTAGAGGAATAATTTAAGAACATTTTAAAATAATATAGTACTATGGCTAAAGAACTTAAATTCAATATTGAAGCTCGTGATCAGCTCAAGAAAGGTATCGACATCCTGGCTGATGCCGTAAAGGTAACACTTGGCCCTAAGGGTCGTAATGTAATTATCCAGAAATCATTTGGTGCTCCTCAGATCACTAAGGACGGTGTAACTGTTGCTAAGGAGATTGATCTGGAGAACGAGTATCAGAACATGGGCGCTCGTCTGGTGCGTGAAGTAGCATCCAAGACTGGTGACGATGCAGGTGATGGTACAACCACTGCTACTGTTTTGGCACAGGCCATTGTTGCTGAAGGTTTGAAGAACGTAACTGCTGGTGCCAGTCCTATTGATATCAAGCGCGGTATTGATAAGGCTGTGGCTAAGGTGGTAGAGTCTATCGAGGCTCAGGCTGAGACCGTTGGCGACAACTATGATAAGGTTGAGCAGGTTGCTACCGTTTCTGGCAACAATGATCCTGAGATTGGTAAGCTGATTGCTGATGCAATGCGTAAGGTTTCTAAGGATGGTGTCATCACTATCGAGGAAGCTAAGGGTACTGATACTACCATTGGTTTGGTAGAAGGTATGCAGTTGGATCGCGGTTATCTGTCTCCTTACTTTGTAACTGATGCTGAGAAGATGGAGTGCGTGATGGAGAAGCCTCTGATTCTGATTTATGAGAAGAAGATCTCTAACCTGAAGGATTTCCTGCCTATTTTGGAACCAGCTATTCAGACTGGTCGTCCATTACTCGTAATTGCTGAAGATGTGGACAGCGAGGCATTGGCAACTTTGGTTGTAAACCGTCTGCGTGCACAGTTGAAGATCTGCGCTATCAAGGCTCCTGGATTTGGTGAGCGTCGTAAGGACATGTTGGAGGATATCGCTATCTTGACAGGTGGTGTGGTAATCAGCGAGGACAAGGGTCTGAAGCTGGAGCAGGCTACTGTTGAGATGTTGGGTTCTGCCGAGAAGGTTACTGTAACGAAGGATAACACCACTATCGTTAATGGTAATGGTGACAAGGAGAACATCCGCATGCGTATTGAGCAGTTGAAGAACCAGATGGAGAACACCACTTCACAGTATGATACTGAGAAGCTGCAGGAGCGTCTGGCCAAGTTGGCTGGTGGCGTGGCTGTGCTGTATGTAGGTGCTGTTTCTGAGGTTGAGATGAAGGAAAAGAAAGACCGCGTGGATGATGCATTGCGTGCTACCCGTGCTGCTCTGGAAGAAGGTATCGTTCCTGGTGGTGGTGTGGCTTACATCCGTGCTCAGAAGGCATTGGAAGGTATGAAGGGTGATAATCCTGATGAGACTACTGGTATTGAGATTATCCGTCGTGCCATTGAGGAGCCTCTGCGCCAGATCGTAGCTAATGCTGGTAAGGAAGGTGCCGTAGTAGTTCAGAAGGTACGTGAGGGTGATGGTGACTATGGTTACAATGCCCGTGCTGATCGCTTTGAGAATCTGCATGCAGCAGGTGTGGTAGATCCAGCTAAGGTTACCCGCGTAGCTTTGGAGAATGCCGCTTCTATCGCTGGTATGTTCCTGACTACTGAGTGTGTTATTGTTAATGTGAAGGAGCCTCTGCCTCCAGCACCAATGGGTGGCGGTATGAATCCTGGTATGATGTAATACGCTTGATAATAGGTAAAGAAAAGCCACGGCTTCGTAAAGAAGTTGTGGCTTTTTTCGTTGGTTATTCCCCTAAAAAATAGTATCTTTACACCCTCACTCTAAAAACGCAGAGATGGAACAGGAAGAGATATTAAGGAATCTGAAGATTGAACAACTGAATGCTATGCAGCAGACTACGCTTGAGGCTTATGCCGAACAGCGTGACTTGGTATTGCTTTCACCTACTGGTTCTGGTAAGACACTGGCTTACATGCTCCCTTTGGTACAGATGTTAAAGAAAAAGGAGAGTGGCGTGCAGGTAGTAGTGCTGGTACCAAGTAGAGAACTGGCATTGCAAACAGAGAATGTCTTCAAGCAGATGGGAACATCTTTTAAAGCCATGAGTTGCTATGGTGGTCGTCCGGCTATGGAGGAACATCGGACAATGAATGGGATAAGACCTGCAGTCATCATAGGTACTCCAGGACGCTTGCTTGATCATCTTCAGAAGCAGAATTTTGATGCTCATACCGTTCAGACTTTGGTTATCGATGAGTTTGATAAGTGCTTGGAGTTCGGATTCCAGGAAGAAATGCAGGCTGTTATAGAGCACCTTCCACGCATTAGGAAACGAGTGTTGCTTTCTGCTACTGATGCAGAACAGATACCTCTGTTTACTGGAGTGGGAGAAGCAAAGAAACCTATACGTTTGGATTATCGTGATGAGGGAAGAACTGAACGTCTGAATCTGCAGATAGTGAAATCACCAGAGAAAGACAAATTGCAGACCTTACTGCGTTTGCTTTGTGCATTAGGTAGCCAGCGCACACTGGTATTTGTCAATTACAGGGAGAGTGTGGAACGGGTAACAGGTTTTTTGGAGGCCAATCATTTCCCTTGTGACATGTTTCATGGTGGTATGGAACAGCCTGACCGTGAGCGCTCTATCTACCGTTTGAGAAATGGAAGTTGCCCTGTACTGATCTCTACCGACCTTGCTTCGCGAGGCTTGGATATCCCTGGAATAGATAATATAATTCACTATCATCTTCCTATCAATGAAGAGGCTTTCATTCATAGAAACGGACGAACTGCAAGATGGGATGCCACAGGGGCCGCTTATATGATTCTGGGACCAGAAGAATCTATTCCTGAGTATATCCAAGAGAAGGTAGAGGAGCTGGAACTTCCTGCAGAAATGGGAAAGCTTCCTAAACCAGAGTGGACCACACTCTATATCAGTAAAGGGAAGAAAGACAAATTGAATAAGGTGGATATTGTAGGTTTTCTATATAAAGTTGGTGGACTGCAACGCGATGAGGTGGGAGCAGTTGATGTGAAAGACCGTTATGCCTTTGCTGCTATCAAACGTTCTAAGGTTAACCAACTCCTGAGTATGGTGAGTGGGGAGCGAATAAAAGGGATGCGAGTATTGATAGAAGAGGCCAAATAATATGCATAAAATTTGCATATTTCATAAAAATTGGCTACTATTGTAATCGCTGTGAGGTTTTTAACGACAAAAGATTTGTTATACGGAATTTATTCTGTAATTTTGCAGTCGCTTGTTAGGTAAGCCTTGCAAAAAGTAAGAGAAATAAATAAAATAATATAAAATTGATTGTTTAATCAAATAAACTATCGCAATGAAAAAGTATAATTTCAACGCAGGCCCTTCTATCCTTCCACGTGAAGTGATTGAGGCTACAGCAAAGCAAATCTTAGACTTCAATGGTTCTGGTCTTTCTTTGATGGAAATTAGCCATCGCGCAAAGGATTTCCAGCCAGTAGTAGATGAAGCAGTAGCTCTTACCAAAGAGATTCTTGATATTCCTGAGGGATATTCGGTTGTTTTCCTTGGAGGTGGTGCCAGCCTTGAATTCTGTATGATACCATATAACTTCCTGGAAAAGAAGGCTGCTTACCTGAACACGGGTGTTTGGGCTAAGAAAGCTTTGAAGGAGGCTAAGTTGTTTGGTGAGACCATAGAGGTGGCCTCTTCTGCTGATGCTAATTACACTTATATCCCAAAGGGTTGGACTTGTCCTGCCGATGTGGATTACCTGCATATAACTACTAACAATACCATCTACGGTACTGAAATTCGTAAGGATCTCGATGTACCAGTGCCAATGATTGCCGATATGTCATCTGATATCTTCAGCCGTCCTGTGGATGTGAAGAAGTACAACTGTATCTATGCTGGTGCACAGAAGAATCTGGCCATGGCAGGTGTGACTATTGTTATCGTGAAGGATGATGCACTGGGCAAGGTTAGCCGTACTATTCCTACCATGCTCGACTATCGCACCCATGTAGAGAAGGGCTCTATGTTTAATACTCCTCCTGTGGTTCCTATCTATTCAGCTTTGGAAACATTGCGTTGGATCAAGAGAAGTGGTGGTGTAGAGGAGATGGATCGCCGAGCTAAGGAACGTGCAGAAATGCTCTATGCAGAAATCGATCGCAACAAGATGTTCCGTGGTACAGTGGCTACAGAAGATCGTTCTCTGATGAACCTCTGCTTCGTGATGGCAGATGAGTATAAGGAGTTGGAGAAGGACTTCATGGAATTTGCCACTTCTCAGGGTATGGTAGGTGTGAAGGGTCACCGCTCAGTAGGTGGTTTCCGTGCTTCTTGCTACAATGCGCAACCTCTTGAGGGTGTGAAGGCGTTGGTAGCTTGCATGAAGGAGTTTGAAGCAAAACACTAACAGTATTATGAATTAGCACATGATTCATAATTTATAATTAATAACTCAAATGAAAGTATTAGTTGCAACAGAAAAACCTTTCGCTAAGGTTGCCATTGATGGCATTCGCAGTGAAGTAGAGGCAGCTGGTCATCAGTTGGCTTTGTTGGAGAAATATACAGAGAAAGCACAGTTGCTTGATGCAGTGAAAAATGCCGATGCACTGATTATCCGTAGTGATAAAATCGATGCAGAGGTGCTGGATGCTGCCAAACAACTTCAGATAGTGGTGCGTGCTGGTGCCGGTTATGACAACGTGGACTTGGCAGCAGCTACCGCACATAAGGTAGTGGTGGAGAATACCCCAGGGCAGAATGCCAACGCTGTAGCAGAATTGGTATTTGGCTTGTTGGTCTTTGCTGTACGCAATTTCTATAATGGTAAGTCTGGAACGGAATTGCTGGGTAAGAAATTGGGTATTCTGGCATTTGGTAATGTAGGTCGTAATGTGGCACGTATCGCCAAGGGCTTTGGCATGGATGTTTATGCCTTTGATGCTTATTGTCCGAAGGAAGCCATTGAGGCTGCTGGTGTGCATGCTGTAGATTCACAGGACGCCCTTTTTGAGGTTTCTGACATCGTTTCCCTGCATATCCCAGCTACTGCTGAAACTAAGGAGAGCATCAACTATGCCTTGGTGAACAAGTTGCCTAAGGGTGGCATCTTGGTGAATACAGCCCGTAAGGAAGTCATCAACGAGCCTGAGCTGCTGAAACTGATGGCAGAGCGTACCGATTTGAAGTATGTGGCAGACATCAAACCAGATGCTGATGCTGAGTTTGCACAGTTTGAAGGTCGCTATTTCGCTACACCTAAGAAGATGGGTGCTCAGACTACTGAGGCTAATACCAATGCCGGTATTGCTGCAGCCAAGCAAATCAATGCTTACTTTGCAGAAGGTTGCACCAAGTTTCAGGTTAATAAGTAAGCTATGAGAGTAAAACCGTTTAAAGGCATACGTCCTCCCAAGGAATTGGTGGAGTTGGTAGAGAGCCGTCCTTATGATGTGCTTGATAGTGATGAGGCCCGTGCCGAGGCAGGTGATAACGAAAAGTCGCTTTACCATATCATCAAACCAGAGATAGACTTCGAGCCTGATTGTAGTGAATATGATCCTCGTGTCTATGAGCAGGCTGCCAAGAACTTCCAGAAGTTCCAAGACAAGGGCTGGCTGGTGCAGGATGACAAGGAACAGTATTACATCTATGCCCAGACCATGAACGGCAAGACACAGTATGGACTGGTGGTTGGAGCATGGGTAGAAGACTATATGACTGGTCGTATCAAGAAGCATGAGCTCACCCGTCGTGACAAGGAAGAAGACCGCATGAAGCATGTACGTGTGAACAATGCCAACATCGAACCTGTATTCTTCGCTTATCCAGACAATGCAGTACTGGATGCCCTGCTAAAGCGCTATGCAACTACCGAGCCAGAATACGATTTCATTGCTCCTATTGACGGTTTCCGTCATCAGTTTTGGGTGGTAAGCGATAATGCTGATATCCAGTTGATCACAGCAGAGTTTGCTAAAATGCCTACCATGTATATCGCTGATGGACATCATCGTTCTGCTGCAGCTGCTTTGGTTGGCGCTGAGAAAGCCAAGCAGAATCCCCATCACACAGGAACAGAGGAGTACAACTATTTCATGGCTGTTTGCTTCCAAGCATCACAGCTTACCGTGCTCGACTACAACCGTGTGTTGAAGGACCTCAACGGCATGACACCTGCTCAATTCATTGAAGCGTTGAAGAAGAACTTTGTGGTGGAACTGAAGGGTAAAGATATCTATAAGCCTTCGTTCCTGCATAACTTCTCCCTATATCTTGAAGGACAGTGGTACAGCCTAACGGCCAAGTCAGGCACCTATGACGACAAAGACCCTATCGGTGTGCTAGATGTGGATATCTCCAGTCGCCTGATTCTTGATGAACTACTTGGGATCAAGGATCTGCGTAGCAGTCAGCGCATTGATTTCGTGGGTGGTCTCCGTGGTTTGTCTGAACTAAAGCGCCGTGTAGATAGCGGAGAGATGAAGATGGCTTTGGCCCTCTATCCTGTTTCCATGAAGCAAATCATGGATATAGCCGATAGCGGTAAGATCATGCCTCCAAAGGCCACTTGGTTTGAACCAAAACTTCGCTCAGGATTGGTTATCCATAAGTTGGTATAACCATTATAAATTCGATAAATCATCTTCCACAACTTCCATTTCCCACAGCATTATATTTGTGGAATCTATATGGAGGTTGTGGAAGATTTATTTTTTATAAAGAGCTCTCTTCTGATTACTTTTCATCTAACTCACGTTAAATAACAGCCAAATACAACTATCTATAATAAAAAAGAATCAATTATACACTAATTATTAAAAACATTCAGAAAATTGTTGTAAGTTTGTACCACTGACGAGAACCTACATTTGTTGTGCCAGAAATCCGCATCTAAAAGATTGTATAATTGAAAGATTGAATATTAAAGAAACATTTTTTATGAAGAACTGGTTTGACAATATCCGAATCTATCATCTGCTTATTGATAGATTCAATGGAGGCTGGCAGATACCACCAGCCAGTGAAAACAAATTTTGTGGTGGAAACCTTCAAGGAGTTATTGATAAACTCGACTACATCAAAGGTCTTGGTTTCACCGCCATCATGCTTTCGCCCATATTCAAGACCCAAAACTATCATGGGTATCATACCTTGAATTTTGATGAGGTTGATCCACACTTCGGCACATGGGAAGATTATCAGCAACTGCTTGACCAGGCTCATGACAAGGGGCTGCGAATTATCTGTGACTTTGTGCCCAACCATTGCTGGTATCAAGCTCCTCTCTTCAAAGAGAGTCTTCTTTCAAATGGCGGAAAGCACCGCGATTGGTTTTTCTATCCTAAGGAAGGTAGCGATGAGTTCGTATCGTTCCTGGGTTTTGGCGACCTGCCCAAGTTTAATCTGACGAGCCCAGAAGTCGTTCGGTTTATGATCGATAAGGCTGAGAAGCTTACACGTATGGGGGTAGATGCTTTCCGTATCGACCATGCTTTGGGACAGCCATTCAGCTTCCTGCAAAGTCTTCGTGAACAGCTACAGGACATACGCAGTGATATTGTAGTTTTCGGTGAGGTGTGGGCTCAAGGCATCGGTAAGGAGTTGGCTGGCCAACTGTATTTCAAGACGGAGAGTCGGCTGAACGAGTTTCTAACACAAGATGAAAAACCTTTCAGTCAGGACAACCTGCAGGCTGACTACGTGGGTACATTGGATGGTGTCTTGGATTTTGCCTATCGCGACATCCTCTTGGAAGAAATCCATGCAGGCCGACGCATCAAAGGGAACCAGACCTTGCGCAGCAAGATTGCTGACCATTTCGCCAAGTATCCTGCCGACTTCAAGTTGGTGCTGTTCTTGGATAATCATGACACCGACAGGTTTATGTTCGACTGTCATGACGATGTATCTTTATTGCAAGAAGCCATCGATTTGACCATGGAACTGCCTAGGCCGTTCTCTTTCCTCTATGGTACAGAGCAGCTGATGACCATCAAGTCTACCATTTTCAATGCAGAGCCATATGCTGACCTCCGTGTGCGTTGTTGCATGGATTGGTCTCAGAAGCCAACAGTGTTGAATTTGCAGAAATAACACTTCCTTTATGAAGATGCCTCTGCTTCTACGTATCCAAGAATCGCTTGCAAGCCGCATCAGCTTGTGGGTAGTTCTTTGTGTGGTGGTAATCCTTACCGCCACAGCCTTTCTTGGCAATTATTACGTGGTAAAAAGCATCAAACTCGAAGAAAGCGTAAAGGCAAACGGCATCCTCTATATCGTGGGACAACGTATTGATGCAGCACTCATCTCCGTAGAAGTTGCTGTGAGGAATCATCTCAATGACATTAAGGAGAACCTGAATGAAACTGATGAGCTCTACAGCATCACCCAAAGAATGCTTGAGGACAATCCCACCATCGTTGGTTCGGCTATCGCCTTTAAGCCTAACTACTTCCCAGAAAAAGGGGTATGGTTTTCTCCTTACAGCTACCGGGAGGGCGGTACCATCAGATCGAAGCAGTTGGGATCAGCCGACTACGATTATCACAAGATGGACTGGTACCAGACTACCGACTCGCTCAAGCACGACTTCTGGAGCGACCCTTACTTCGACAAGGGTGGAGGTGAGATGTTGATGACCACCTATAGTTGTCCAGTGACAGACGAGGCGGGTAACTTCATCGCAGTGGTCACTGCTGATATCTTGCTCGATGATCTGTCAAAGTTGTTGGATGTGGATTATTACGAAAATGCTTATGCCTGCATGATAGGTCGTAGTGGCACTTTCATCTCGCACCCCATCAAAGATCTGGTACTCCAGCAAAATGTTTTCAAAATTGCTAAGGAGATGGGGCATCCTGAACTGATAGAGGTGGCCCAAGAGATGATTGATGGAAAGAGCGGCATGCGGAAGTGGCATTCACCCACGTTTGGTGATTCCTATATCTTCTTTGTGCCTTTCGAACACACGGGTTGGTCGATGGCCATTGTATGTAAAGCCTCTGAACTGTTCAAGGGAGTACGTAAAACTGAACTGTTTTTGGTGGTCCTGTTTATCCTAATGCTGGTGTTGCTTACCTACATCTTGTGGCGGAGTGTGCATCGTCTCATTGCCCCACTCACTGCGTTTGCCCAAGCTGCAGACGAGGTGGCACAAGGTAATCTTCAAGCCATGCTTCCCGATGTCCGTTCCAAGGACGAGATGCAACGGCTGCACCATTCATTCAGTATCATGCAACAGTCACTGGTCAGCCAGATGGAGGAACTGAAACAAGTGAACGAGGCTAAGGGTCGTATAGAAGGGGAGTTGAAAGTGGCCAGAGACATTCAGCTTTCGATGTTGCCAAAAGTTTATACCCCTACTGCTTACGGCAAAGATTTGGATATCTATGGTCAACAGATTTCTGCCAAGGAGGTGGGTGGTGACCTTTATGATTTCTTCATTCGTGATGAGAAACTGTTCTTCTGCATTGGCGATGTCTCTGGTAAGGGTGTACCTGCAGCCTTGGTGATGGCAATGACGTTGAGCCAGTTCCGCAATGTGGTCAGTTATGAAAACGATTTGGAGAAAATAATCAAGTCCATTAATAAGAATACGTGTGATGGTAATGATGCCTCTATGTTTGTAACCTTCTTCGTGGGTGTACTGGACTTGCCTACGGGATTATTGAATTATTGTAATGCAGGGCACAATAAACCGTTTATCGTCACCGATATCATCACTGAACTACCCGCAAAGCCCGACCTGCCTTTGGGTGTTTCCGAGGAGGCAGGCTATGTTGTAAGGGAATATACTGTGCCGCCAGGAGCGATGTTGTTCCTCTATACCGATGGACTGACCGAAGCCATGAACGGACAGCGTGAGCTATTTGGTCGCGAGCGACTCATAGACAATCTGAAGAACGAAGAAGACTGCAAGAGTCTGATAGAAAAGATGATCCAGGCGGTTCACCAGTTTGTGGACAACGCCTCCCAGAGCGACGACCTCACCATGCTGGCCATACGCTCCATCGTTTCTCAAAAAAGATAGAATAAACGAAATGAATATGAATATAGACAATTATCAATTAGGTGAAGAGCTGGATTCTTTCAACTACCAGCAAGTACAAGAAGATATTCTGGCTATTCTGGAGAGAGGTTGCAGTGCGGTGCTTGATATGACTGCCTGCAAATACGTTTCCAGTACAGGTTTGCGTGTTTTACTCTATTCCAAGAAAGTGGCAGCCTCCAAGGGATTGAAGCTTTATTTGGTCGGCATGAGTGATGAAGTCAAAGACATCATGGAAGTCACAGGCTTCGATAGTTTCTTCGATTCTTTCAAAACCATGGAAGAATGTCTTGAGAATGTCAAATAGCATAAAGGTGGAACGATGCAAAGAGTTGATTTATTTCCTACACATGAGTACCAAGGATTGAAGTTGCGTGCAGGCAGACCATATCCATTTGGGGCAACGGTCATAGGTAATGCGGTTAACTTTTCAGTGTATTCCCGCTATGCCACCGACTGTACGTTGGTACTTTTTCACAATCGTGAAGAGAAACCATTTATTGAGATTCCTTTCTTCAAGGAGTTCAGGTTGGGTAATGTGTTCTCGATGATGGTTTTCGACTTGGATTATGAAAACATTGAATACGGTTACCGAATGGATGGTCCTTTCCAACCGGAAGAAGGCCATCGTTTTGATAAGTCAAAAATACTATTAGATCCCTATGCCAAATTAATCGTGGGTCGTGATGTGTGGGGGCAGCAGCCCAATTGGGACAAACTATACCAATATCGTGCCCGTGTGGTATTTGACGACTTTGACTGGGAGAACGACCAGCCATTGGAAACGCCTGTCAACGACCTTATCGTCTATGAGATGCATGTGCGCAACTTCACGTGCGGTCCAGCTTCTGGTGTGAAACACAGAGGAACGTTTGCTGGCATCAGTGAAAAGATACCCTATCTCCTTGAACTGGGTGTTAATTGTGTAGAGCTGATGCCCATCCATGAGTTCGACGAGTTTGAAAACTCTAAGCCCTCACCTGTAGACGGCCACATGCTATACAACTTATGGGGTTACAGCAACGTGGGATTTTTTGCCCCCAAAGCTGCTTACGCCTCGTCAGGAAGGTTCAGTATGCAGGTGGATGAGTTGAAGAACCTTGTGAAGCGACTGCATGCCAACGGCATTGAGGTGATACTCGATGTGGTGTTCAACCACACGGCAGAAGGCAACGAGAAAGGTCCTTATATTTCCTATCGTGGCATCGACAATAAGACCTATTATATGCTGACCCCCGACGGTTATTACTATAACTTCAGTGGCTGTGGCAATACGCTGAACTGCAACAATCCCAATGTGCGCGATATGATTGTGGAAAGCCTGCGTTACTGGGTAACTGACTATCATATAGATGGTTTCCGCTTTGATTTGGCTGCCATCTTGGGACGCGACCAAAATGGTTATCCCATGTCGAATCCACCATTGCTTGAATCGCTGGCCCACGACCCGATTCTCGGCAAGACAAAACTGATAGCCGAGGCTTGGGATGCTGGTGGCCTCTATCAGGTAGGTTCGTTTCCTTCGTGGGGACGCTGGGCCGAGTGGAATGGTAAGTTCCGCGACAGCATACGTCGCTTCCTTAAGAGTGATGAACAGGTGTTGGCCGATGTGAAGGAGCGTATCATTGGCTCACCTGATCTTTACGCTTCACAAAAACGAGGCATCAAGGCCAGTGTGAATTTCGTCACTGCACACGACGGTTTCACTCTGATGGACATGGTGTCTTATAATGACAAGCATAACGAAGCCAATGGTGAAGGGAACCGTGATGGTGAGAACCACAATAACAGCTGGAACTGTGGCTGCGAGGGTGAGACCAATGATCCAGGTATCAACTACCTTCGCCACCAGCAAGTGAAGAACGCCATCTCACTGCTCATGGTGAGTCAGGGTATTCCAATGGTTCTTTCAGGCGATGAGATGGGCAACTCTCAACAAGGCAATAACAATGCTTATTGTCAGGACAATGAAATTGCTTGGCTTGATTGGAACAATCTGGAGAAGAATGCCGACATCTTCCGTTATTTCAAGCTGATGATTAAATTCCGACGGTTGCATAAAGTGCTTCGCTATGAGGATCATCTGAGCCATAGCGACTATCGCAACCTTGGCTATCCAGACTTTTCGTGGCATGGTGTGAAAGCTTGGCAACCCGAAAGTGGTTATAACAATCTTACTACTGCTTTTATGCTGAACGGCCAATATGCCGAGACCGATGGTGTGGCAGATGATTTCATATATGTGGCAATGAACATGCATTGGGAGATGCACGGCTTTGAGTTGCCTATGTTGCCTCAAGGTATGACTTGGCACATATTCGCTAATACTGGGATGCCATCTCCAGAGGACATTTTCGAACCAGGAAAGGAACCAATAATTGATAACCAACGTGAAGTGCTGGTTGGCCCACGTTCCATCATCATTTTAGTGGGGAGGGAATAATAATGAGTGAATTACATTTCCAACCTATCAAAGGACAGGCTCGCATCATACTCAGGGCTATCTTGCAGACACCAGAGGTCTCTTCTTGCCATCTGAAGGAGGTTTTAGTCATCCGACTGGCTTGCGAGGAAATAGTCATGAATGTGGCGTCCTATGCCTACCCTGAAGGTACCGATGGTTATTTGGATGTGGAAATTGAAAAGACCGACCGTATTATTATCCGTTTCAAAGATGGTGGTTTGCCTTTCAACCCTCTGGAACAGAAAAAGCCGGATACCAACTTGTCATGGAAACAACGACACATTGGTGGGCTTGGCATCTTTCTCGTTACTAGGAAGATGGATGATGTCCGCTATGCTTATGTGGATAATGAGAATGTGTTGACAATCGAAAAGGTTATAAAAGCGGACTGAATCTCTGCATAAGAATAAGTAAACATATTTTGTGTTGAAATAAGAATATGGACGATAGCTACAAGACCATAGCCGCCCGCAGTGAAGGACTCTACACGGAGAAACGCAGCAAGTTCATTGCGATGGCCATCCCAGTACGAACACTAGATGACGTGAAAGAAGAACTGGCTGCCATTAATAAGAAGTACTATGATGCTCGTCATGCTTGCTATGCCTATGTGCTTGGACCTGAGCGTAAGGACTACCGTGCCAATGACAATGGGGAACCTTCAGGTACGGCTGGGCGTCCGATACTTGGACAAATCAACTCGTTGGAGCTGACGGATATCCTTTTGGTAGTAGTACGCTATTTTGGGGGTATCAAGTTGGGTACCAGTGGACTCTATGCAGCCTATAAAGAAGCTGCTGCTGAGGCTTTGCAGACAGCAGTGATTATTGATAAAACTGTCGATGAAGATATCTCTTTCCGCTTTGAATATCCTTTTATGAACGATGTGATGCGCATTGTAAAGGAGGAGGAGCCAGAACTGGTAGGCCAAGGCTTTGAAGGCGATTGCCTCATGACTCTCCGCATTCGTCGCTCAATGATGCCACGTCTGAAAGCAAGACTGGAAAAGGTAGAAACGCTTAGTTTCCTTTCCGATGCTCCCAAGCCATAAGCAGCGCCACTACTTGTGAATAGTTTTTACGACCACCTTCAACACGATGGCTGCGCAGATAGAGGTCGTATATACGGTCTTGAATATTACCCAGTATAGGACTGTAGCGATCTATCCAGTACGACTGGCGGATATTTACCAAACGTCGTATCTCAGGGCGCACTTGTTTCAGTAAGTTAGCATACTGACTTTCACCCATCAACTTGCGGACATTATTCATCAGATGACTGAAAACGGAAAGCATACCGCTGAAATGTATTTCAGGAACCTCGGAATTGATACATGCCAGATAAGCGTAAAAGTTGGCTTCTCCCTCACTGGTGATGCCATAGAGATGTGATAGTTCATGGGCATAAATGGCAGGGTAGTCCACAGGCAGCACCTCTCTATTTATGGTAAATTCTCCGAAGAAAGGCCCCATACTTCCCGTTACGCCAACCATGGAAGCCAATCTGCTGATAAGCATGGTTTTTATCTGTGGATTATCTACAAAAGGGCGATTAATGCCGATTTCTTGATAGATTGATTCATAGCTTTTTATGATTTCTTGTTTAACCTGTTCTTTAGATATGTCTTCCACTTCTACATAGGCATCGTTTAGCTGATGAATATAGTTGCTAACGTATGCTCCTAAGGTGTTGTATGAATACTCTACATACGCTGTTCCAGTACGTAAGTAGAAATTGTCTTGCCAGTAATTCAGTCCCCAAGCTGTGTAGAACCAAGCATACAACCAGAGTATGGATTCGACGATGTTGAAGCTTACTTTCAATTTTTTCTGTTTAAGGAAGAAGATGCTAATGATAGGATAGGTAAGTAATAGACCTATGAGAATAAGGTACCACACGTCGCTAATACTGTAACGAATGTTCCCTGTAATGGATGAGAGAAAGCCTCCTATGGTAGGGTATAGTTTACGTGCATACCATTCTCCCGCTCCGTCGATAAGTTGGAAAAGCCACACCGCCACCAGCCATATAGCCAGTATGTAATGCCTCAGACTAAACTCTATTATTCTATATTTTTGCTTTTTCTTTGCCATATTCTTTGCGAAGATACTGAAGAATTGAAATTATCCCAAATAAAATACTAACTTTGCGGTATAAAAGTGCGAAGCAACTTGGGCATGATTAATGACAACAGGTTACCTTTGCTCTTATAGTATGATAATAATTGACAGAAGCTAAATATGGAAACAAAGAAAACTACTGAAACCACTCCCACGAGCAAGATGAATATCTTGGACTTGCTCAAGAATATTCTTCCGTTTGTCCTACCATACAAATGGCTTATCGCTGCCACGGTGACCCTTACTTTCATTGGCTCCCTCATGGCACAGGTAAATGCTGTGGTTCTGGACAAGACGGTAGATGCGATCAATGCCTTGATACAGACCCCTAATTTTGCATGGGACAAGGCTACACAGATACTTATCACTATCAGTATCATTCTGTTGGGTAAGGAAGTGCTCTCGATGGTTATTACGTTCTTTCAGCGCTATTTTGGTGAGAAAATGCGTATCTTGGTAAGCCGTGATCTTGCAGTGAAGGTTATAGACCGTATGCTGTCTTTCCGCATGGCCTTTTTCTCTTCAGAGGGGAATGAGACAGGTAAATTACAGTCGCGAATAGATCGAGGCATCATGAGCCTCAGTAGTACGGTGAACAATTTCTTTATTGAAATTTTGCCACTTTTTACCAGTGCTATTTTGGCCCTGGCGCTGATGTTTATGGCTAATGTGTATGTTGGATTAGTGGCATTATGTATCGTACCCATTTATTTCTACGTAACTTATGTTCAAGCTAAGCGAATGAAGGGAGGGCGCCGTAGTATCTTTGGTAGTCATCAGGCTGTAAGCCAGGGGATTCTGAATATTATTGAAAGTATCACTGTAATTAAATCCTTCAATCGTGAAGTCATAGAATCCAAGCGCCAGGAGGCCATCCAGCAACAGATGACCGACCAGCAACTCAACATCCGTAAGCAGAGTTATATGTTCAATGGTCTAAAGAGTTTCTTGGAACAGATTGGTACCGTGCTTATCATTATCCTGACGGCCTACTTGGTTCTGATAGATTATCCAGGTATGACCATTGGTAAGATTATGTACCATGTGATGCTTTTTAGCAATGTCAGTGCTCCTATCCGCCAACTTCACCGCATCTACGATGATATGAATGATGCACTGATTTATGCTGAGGGATTCTTTGGCATTCTGCATGCTGACCATGAGGTAGAAGATAGTGGTAAGCATCATCCGCAGTCGGTGAAGGGCGACTTTGTGCTCCAAGGTGTGGACTTTACTTACAGCAATGGCACACAGGCACTCTTTGGGGTGGATATGCATATTGAACCTGGTAAAATCACGGCGTTGGTTGGATTGAGTGGTGCAGGAAAAAGTACCGTGGTCAACCTGCTCGACAAGTTCTATCATCCCGATACTGGAAGTATCAAGTTGGATGGTGTGGATCTGAGCGACTGGGATACTCAGTGGCTCCGCGAACATATTGGCTTAGTTTTGCAGAAAAACCATATTTTCAGTGGCAGTATCGAAGAGAATATCAAGTATGGTAACCCAGAAGCTACGCATGAAGAAGTGATGGAGGCTGCAAAGCAGGCTTATATCTATGATCAGGTTATGCAACTGCCTGATGGCTTTGAAACCAGCGCTCTGCAACTCAGTGGTGGTCAGCAACAACGTGTGGCCATTGCTCGCATGTTCCTTAAGAATCCACCTATTATCTTCCTCGATGAACCAACAGCAAGTCTTGATGCCATCGCTACTGAGCAAATCAAGGCAAGTATAGATGCCATTAAGGCAGGGCGCACGGTGATTATCATTTCGCACAACATTGGCCAGATTATCGATGCCGATACCATCTATGTGCTGCAGCAAGGTAGGGTAGTGCAGAGTGGTAAACCAGATGAGGTTTACCGTCAGGGTGGTGCTTATAAGGAGATTCTTGATGCCAGTGCCCGTAGCATGAATGTCGATAAGATAGCCAGTGTGATGGAAGAAGCATAAATTTCACTGTTGCAGATGTATCAATGTATCGTTTTTTCATTATCTTTGCACCCAAATATCTGCTATAAGGCATTATCTATGATAATGGGGAGATATCAAGTATTGATTGGAGTTTAATTTTAGAGAGAATATGAAGCTGGATTTAAAGGATAAGACGAGTATAGCCATCATTGCTATTGCGGCTATCTTGTTGGAAGCCACTTCGTTTATACAGTATTGGTATTCACGCGAAGGGATCCGTGCTGAAGTTGTGCATCGTGCACAGACTGAGCTGAAGGTGAAAAGCCTAACCATTAAGAATGCCACGCTGGAAGTAGAAACGGCCGCAAGAAATATGATGTGGGTTGTGGAAGAGAATCTCCAATATCCAGATTCCATGTATTCTGTCATCCGTCGCTTGTTGAACAACAATCCAGATATTTTAGGATGTGGCATAACTTTCAAGCCCAATTATTATAAATCTAAAGGTTATTGGTATGAGCCTTATGGAGCCAGACGTGAAAATGGAGTCATTGAAACGACTCAATTAGCGGGTGAGAATCACGATTATACTAAGAGCGAGTTCTATACAGTGCCAATGCAGACTGGTCAGCCACAATGGTCAGAACCTTATCTCGACAGTGATGGTGCTCGTGCAATGCTCACTACTTATTCGCTCCCAATACACGATAGTAATGGAGAGATTGTGGGAATCATGGGACTTGATGTTTCTCTGGATTGGATGAATGAATACCTCAATTCGCAGCGTATTTATCCCTCCTCTTACAATATCGTGATATCTCGAAAGGGACAATTGATGGTGGCTCCTGTCGAAAGTTTGACAATGCGATATACGGTTCAGGAACTTGCCACTGTGCTTGAAGATACTACCTACGACGTCATCAACAATGCAATGATGGCAGGTGAGAGCGGACAATCGTCTGTAATCGACAATGAAGGAGAGAAAAACTATGTATTCTATGGTCCAATAGAGGGAAATACGGGTTGGTCAATGGCTGTTGTCGCATTGGATAAGGATATCTATTCCAGCCTTCGTCACATTGCCTTCGTCCTGTTTATCTTGATGTTGGTGGGTTTGCTCCTTATCGGAATAATCCTGAATCGTTCAGCAAAGAGTTTCCGTCGTCTCCAGCATGCAAATGCTGAGAAAGAGCGCATTGGTAGTGAGTTGCGTATCGCAAGTGGCATTCAGCGTGGCATGCTCCCAAGAATATTCCCTCCATATCCTGAAAGAAATGACATTGATGTGTTTGCTTTCCTGGATTCAGCCAAGGAGGTGGGTGGCGACCTCTTCGATTTCTATATCCGTGATGAGAAATTGTTCTTCTGTATTGGTGACGTGAGTGGCAAGGGAGTACCAGCCTCACTTGTGATGGCAGTAACTCGTTCTTTATTCCGTACCATTTCCGCCCATCAGGAAAGAGTTGGATTAATAGTGCAAGACATGAACAATGCCATGTCTGAGATGAATGAAGACAATATGTTCGTTACCTTCTTTATAGGTAAGCTCGACCTTGCTACTGGTTTGCTCCAATATTGTAATGCTGGGCATTGTGTTCCATTGCTGGTAGGTCATGGCGTAGAGAAGATGGAGGTGAGCCCCAACATACCTTTGGCTCTTGTGAACGGTTGGGATTTTGAAGAACAAGAGATCAAACTGAAACCTAAGACTACGGTCTTCCTTTATACAGACGGACTTATTGAGGCAGAGGATGTGTCCAAGCGCCTGTTTGGTGAAGAACGTATGATAGAGGAAGTTCAAAAAGCCTTGGATAAGGGAAATAGTGGGGCAGAACCACTAATCAAGAGTCTGGATGCTGCTGTGAAGCATTTCGTTGGTGGGGCACAACAGAGTGACGACCTTACCATGCTGGCAGTGAAGTATTTGAAGGAAGATTTGGCTTAGAAGTTGTCATAGCTGCAGATATAATATGCAGCATAGAGAGATAAAACCTGCCGTTTAGTGGGACAAACTTTAATCAGCAGTGGTGACTATATAGTTGCCACTGCTGTTTATATAATCACCACTTCTGATTATACAGACAGCAGTGCCAATTAACTTTTACCTTGGCTATCAGAAGGGTTTTTCTGGTGGTTCTTTTATCTTTTGGTATGCTTGAAACGGATAAATAGATGAAGTTTACCTCCAGCATTACGATACTTCTTTTGGCTTTTTTACGTTCTTTTTTGTCTTGCTTTCTTTACTGTTGCTAAAATAGGCTGCTTCTCAGCATAAAAATAAGTAAACTTATTTTGTTCTGCACTTGATTTGCACTATCTTTGCACCCAAAAAATAAAAACAGCAAGAAATTATGGAATTAGCAACGAAGTACAACCCTGCCGATGTGGAGGGAAAGTGGTATCAATATTGGACTGACCACAAACTTTTCAGTTCTAAACCTGACGGACGTGAACCTTACACTATCGTCATTCCTCCACCAAATGTTACGGGTGTACTGCATATGGGCCACATGCTCAATAATACCATTCAAGATATTCTGGTGCGTCGCGCCCGTATGGAGGGTAAGAATGCCTGTTGGGTGCCTGGTACCGACCATGCCTCTATTGCCACTGAAGCTAAGGTGGTGAAGAAACTGGCAGGAGAGGGCATCAAGAAACGCGATCTCACACGTGAGCAATTCCTGGAGCACGCATGGGCTTGGACACACGAGCATGGAGGCATCATCTTGCAGCAGCTTCGCAAGTTGGGTGCATCCTGCGATTGGGACCGCACAGCTTTCACGATGGACGAGGAGCGCAGCAAGAGCGTTATCAAAGTTTTCGTGGATCTATATAACAAGGGTTACATCTACCGCGGACTCCGCATGGTGAACTGGGACCCTAAGGCGCTCACAGCACTGAGCACTGAGGAAGTAATCTATAAGGAAGAGCAGAGCCATCTGTTCTATCTGAAATACTACGTGGCTCCTGAATATCAGGATACAATAGATGAAAGCGGTGAGGGCAACGTGATTCATAAGGATGAGCGTGGCTACTATGCCGTGGTGGCAACCACCCGTCCTGAGACCATCATGGGTGATACGGCCATGTGTGTGAATCCCAAGGATCCTAAGACACAGTGGCTGAAGGGTAAGAAGGTCATCGTACCATTGGTGGGTAGGGTGATTCCTGTTATTGAAGACCGCTATGTGGACATCGAGTTTGGTACGGGCTGTTTGAAGGTGACTCCTGCACACGATACCAACGACTATATGCTGGGTAAGACGCACAACCTTGAGACCATCGACATCTTCAATCCTGATGGCACCATTTCTGAGCAGAGTCCGCTCTATGTGGGTATGGATCGCTTTGACTGTCGTAAGTTGATTACCAAGGACCTTCAAGAAGCTGGTCTGATGGAGAAGGTAGAAGACTATACCAACAAGGTGGGCTACAGTGAGCGTAACCCTGATACCGCTATCGAACCACGTCTTTCACTGCAGTGGTTCCTGAAGATGGAGCACTTTGCAGAAATCGCTTTGAAGCCTGTGATGGAAGGCGAGATGCATTTCTATCCGCAGAAATACGTGAACACCTACAAGAATTGGTTGGAAAACATACAGGACTGGTGCATCAGCCGTCAGTTGTGGTGGGGACATCGCATTCCTGCTTACTACTACGATGCAGAAGACCACTTCGTAGTGGCAGAGACGCGTGAAGAGGCGTTGAAGTTGGCACAGCAGAAGAACCCTGCAATAACAGATGCAGACCTCCGTCAAGATGAGGATGCCCTCGATACGTGGTTCTCTTCATGGCTGTGGCCTATCTCCCTTTTTGGAGGTATCAATAATCCTGGCAATGAGGAAATCAACTATTACTATCCAACCAGCGACTTGGTGACGGCTCCAGATATCATCTTCTTCTGGGTGGCCCGTATGATCATGTCGGGTGAGGAGTATATGGGAACCTATCCGTTCAAGAATGTGTATTTCACAGGTATCGTACGTGATAAGTTGGGCCGAAAGATGTCCAAGAGCCTTGGCAATAGTCCTGATCCATTGGAACTGATCGACAAGTATGGTGCTGATGGTGTACGTATGGGTATGATGCTCTCTGCACCTGCAGGTAACGATATCCTCTTCGACGATGCCCTCTGTGAGCAGGGACGCAACTTCTGCAATAAGATCTGGAATGCCTTCCGACTGTTGAAGGGTTGGGAAGTGAGCGAGGATGTAGAAGTTCCTGAGGCTTCAAAGTTGGCCATGGAGTGGTTCGAGAGCAAGCAGAATGCCGTGGCTCTGGAGATGGCCGACCTCTTCAGCAAGTACCGCATCAGTGAAGCGTTGATGGCCGTTTATAAACTGTTCTGGGACGAGTTCTCTGCATGGTACTTGGAGATGATCAAGCCTGCTTATCTGAAGCCTATCAGCAAGGTGGTGATGGATAAGACCATCGAGTTCTTCGATAATCTGTTGCACCTGTTGCATCCGTTTATGCCATTCATCACGGAGGAATTGTGGCAGCACATCATTGATCGTAAGGATGGCGAGAGCCTGATGGTGAGCCCAATGGCTCCTGTAGGTAAGGTGGATGAAACCCTGCTCGACCGCTTCGAAGAGATGAAGGAAGTCATCAGCAACGTACGTGCCGTACGTGTGCAGAAGAACATTGCTCAGAAGGAAACCTTGGAGTTGCAGGTAGTAGGCGCAAATCCTGTCGCCGACTTCAATGCCATTATATATAAGATGTGCAACCTGAGTGACATCACTGTGGTGGATGCCAAGGCTGAGGGTGCTGCAACCTTCATGGTACGCACTACTGAGTATGCTGTGCCTATGAAGAACCTTATCGATGTGGAGGCTGAAATTGCCCGCATGGAGAAAGAACTTAAGGCAAAGGAAGGCTTCCTGCGTGGTGTACTGGCGAAGCTTAGCAACGAGCGCTTTGTGGCCAATGCCCCAGAAGCAGTGGTAGCTTTGGAGCGTAAGAAGCAAGCTGATGCCGAGAGCATCATCAAATCGCTCAAGGAAAGCATTGAGGCGTTGAAAAAATAAAACCGTAAGGAGACAAATATGAGAACAAAGTATCAAGTGGCTCTTAGGAGCCTTTGGGCCGTTGTGTTTATCTTGCTACTTAGCAGTTGTGGCAGTGGCAGTACATTCGACCAGTTGGTCGCTTCCCGTCGAAGTGTACGTAGTTATGATGCTACGAAAACCATCACAGAGGATGAGGTGCGCACCTTGATAGCTACGGCACAAGAAGCCCCCTCATGGGCCAATGTGCAAGGCACACGCTACTATGTGGTGATGAGTGCTGAGAAACGTGCAGCCTTGGCACCTGTGATGGGCAATAATGCGCAGAACATCAAGGATGTGCCTGTGGTGCTGGTTACAACCTTCGTACAGCGGCAATCGGGCTTCTTCAACGATGAGCCCAGCAACGAGTTGGGTGATACTTGGGGAGCCTTCGACAACGGATTGAGCAATGCGTTCCTCATCTTGAAAGCCAAGGACATGGGCTTCGATACCTTAATTATGGGCCTGCGTGATGCTGAAGGCTTGCGTCGTATTCTCGGCATCCCTTCTTATGAAACAGTCACTTCAGTTATTGCCCTTGGCTATGGGGCAGGTAATCCTGCACGTCCTACACGCAAGGATCTCAGTGAAATCGTAAAGTTTTTCTGATCAGTAAAAGGGAGAAAACAATTGTAGCACTGTAACACTTTTCAGTGTTTGGCTACGTCATATTGCTGACATTTGATAAAAATGTTGGCTTAATCATCATTGCCTCTGTTTTTTGCAAAAAAAGAAAAAAGCATTATCTTTGTGGCAGTGAACATTAAAAACTAATACGTATGAAAAACGGGTTTATCATCATGATGGCACTGATGCTTATGACATCGTGCTCTTCGCCACAGGGCGACACTGCCAATCAATCCCAGGCCTCTGCTCAGGCCTCTACTCAAGTGACAACTGTAAAAGACTACCAGAAGCTTGACATTCCACTGAAGAAAGATAAGTTTATCCAGATTAATATCGTGGTGGGCGATATCTACCAAGCTGCCAAGGCATGGGCAGCATTGCTCGATATCCCTGTGCCTGAAATCACCACCAATCACTTAGAGAGCAAACCTGAATTCCCTTATACTTATCGTGGCAAGGACAGTACGTGCGACCTTCTGGTGTGCACCATCGACATGGGTGGATGGGTGCTTGAGTTGCACCAAGCTGATGCGAAGGAAAGTTCGTTCCGTGAGTTCTACGACAAGCACGGCAACGGTGTGCACCACATAGGTTTTGAGGTGGGTGCCGATCGTGATCGTGTGATTAAGGAACTTTCTGACATGGGCTTCAATACCGACCGCACCTTTGGTGCCTATACAGGCAGCAGTTGGACCATTGTTGACAGCGAAGACATCTTGGGTGTGAACTTGAATATCAAACCGCAGCGTTGATGAAGAAACCGTTCCGCATAGGACTGTTGCCACGCATCTTGATAGCCATTGTGCTGGGCATCGTCATCGGTCAGGTACTACCACTGTGGCTGGTGCGCGTGTTCGAGACATTCAACGGCATCTTCAGTCAGTTCCTTGGCTTCTGCATCCCCTTCATCATTGTGGGACTGGTCACTGTGGCCATTGCCGACATTGGTCGTGGGGCTGGTCGTATGCTACTTATTACGGTGCTCATCGCATACGGATGCACGTTGGTGGCAGGATTGCTCTCTTATGCTACTGGACAGACGTTCTTCCCCAAGCTCATCACACCAGGCATACCATTGGAGGAAATCAGTGAAGGGCAGGGTATAGCTCCCTATTTCACAGTGACCATTCCGCCACTGATGGATGTAATGACTGCGCTGGTGATGGCCTTTGTCTTAGGCTTGGGAGCCGCCACACTCGAAACCGATTATCTGAAGAATGTGGCACGCGACTTCCAACAAATCATCGTGAAGACCATCAGCAGTGTGATATTGCCACTGCTGCCACTCTACATTTTCGGCATCTTCCTCAACATGACCAGTTCAGGACAGGTATTCGGCATCCTGATGGTGTTTATCAGCATCATCGGCATCATCTTCGCACTGCACATCTTGTGGCTCATCGGACTCTATTGTGTGGCTGGCAGTGTGGTGAAACGCAATCCACTGAAACTCCTTTGGAACATGCTGCCCGCCTATTTCACAGCCCTCGGCACCCAGTCGAGTGCTGCCACCATCCCTGTGACATTGGAGCAGACGCGTAAGAATGGTGTGTGTGAAGAGGTGTCGGGCTTCGTGATACCGTTATGTGCCACCATCCACCTCTCTGGCAGTATGCTCAAGATTGTGGCTTGCGCGCTGGCATTGATGATGATGCAAGGCATGCCCTACACGTTCTGGCAGTTCTTTGGCTTTATCTGCATGTTGGGCATCACCATGGTAGCTGCTCCCGGTGTGCCAGGCGGAGCCATTATGGCCGCACTGGGCATCTTGCAATCCATGCTTGGTTTTGATGAGGCTGCTCAGGCATTAATGATAGGACTTTACATCGCTATGGACAGCTTTGGTACTGCCTGCAATGTGACGGGCGATGGAGCCATAGCGCTGGTGATTGACAGATTAACGAAATTGAAAATTAAAAATTGAAAATTGAACATCACTGCGCAGCCATAATGCTCAATGTTCAATAAAATAAAGAAATATGGCAACAACCAAGAAGACAACCACTAAAAAGACCACGAAGAATGGAGTGACCGTGACTACCACGACCACCACTACAGGCACTACGCGTAAGAAAAAGACCACGGGCACACAGATTGTCCCTGGTGTGAACGTTACTGTCAGTTGGAAGAAGCTGCTGGGCATTACCAAACTTAAACGCTGGTTCACCAAGCAGACGGGCATTCCTACTACCGAGGCGGGTATTCAGCGCAAGATAGGTAAGTGGATAACCGATTTGGTGACTGGAAAGAGCTCGAAGAAATCTACCAAGAAAGACAGCTTAGCAGATGTTGTTGATGAGAATAAACTGTAGCATTGTAGCACATTAAGAAATGTATTCTCCTTGGACACTCTTCGTTGATGTGGGCTTCATCGCCTGCCTATTGTTGCTCGGTAAGCTCATCCGTGTGAAGCTGCGCTTCGCACAGCAGTATTTCATACCTCCCAGTTTGATTGCGGGTTTCTTAGGCCTGGCCTTCGGTCCTGGTGGATTGGGATGGCTGCCAATGAGCGACCAGTTGGGCACTTATGCGGGCATACTCATCGCACTGATATTCGCCTGCCTGCCATTCTCCTCATCGAAGGGAGGTCAGAAGCAGGGAGAGAACATCGGACGCATGTGGGCTTTTTCGCAGACGGGTATGCTGTGGCAATGGGCCTTTGGCGGATTGATTGGCTTCTTCATCCTCAGTTGTTTGTGGCCACTTGAGGAATACTTCGGACTTTGCATGCCGGCTGGCTTTTGTGGCGGACATGGCACGGCAGCAGCCATCGGACAGTCGTTCCTCCGCCTTGGAGGCGATGACATGCTCACCCTTGCCATGACGGCAGCCACCGTAGGTATCTTGGCATCAGTATTCATTGGATTGGCATTGGTGAAGTGGGGCACGCGTCGTGGCTACACTTGCTTCATTACCGACTTTGCCGAACTGCCCGACGAGCTGCGTACAGGCCTTATGCCCGAGGAGAAACGTGAGAGCATGGGTGAAGCCACCAGTAGCAGCATCTCTATCGACAGTTTGGCCTTCCATGTCTGCATCATCTGTGTGGTGGCGCTTGGTGGCTATGGCATCAGTCAGCTGGTGGCACATTACCTGCCACAGTTAGAAATGCCCGTGTTCAGTTGTGCCTTCGTGGTGGGTATCCTTTTAAAACTCTGTTTCGACCGTGCCAAGGTTTCTTTCTATATTTCTCCGAAAGCCATGGGACATCTCAGTGGTACGTTTACCGATTTCCTGGTGGCTTTTGGCATCAGCAGCATCAAGCTCAGTGTGGTGATGCAATACCTGGTACCATTGCTCATCCTTCTGGCATGCGGCCTCTTGGCTACCCTGTTCTATGTGCTCTTCGTAGGACGAAGACTCATGAACAACTGTTGGTTTGAGAAGTCGCTCTTCACATGGGGATGGTTCACGGGTACCATGGCCATGGGCATTGCTTTATTACGCATTGCCGACCCCGAGATGCGCAGCCGCTGCTTGGAGAACTATGCGTTGGCTTACCTCTTCATTGCACCCGTAGAGATATGCTTGGTTACATTCGCGCCGGTGGCCTTTGCAGCTGGCTATGGTTTGCTGTTCCTTGGCATTGCCGCTGTGGCAGGATGTGGCATCATGGCGTATGCTTGGAAGAGGGGATGGCTTAAAACTAAAGCGGATTAAATAATTTATAATTCTATATTGATAACTATGAAAATAAGAAATTTTGCTCTTGCATTGACAGCCCTTGCCTTAACTGCTTGCGGCCCTGAGGAAACTTCTGAGAAGTTTGTCAAGGTCGAGGCATTACCCAATGCGGCATGGGACGTTTCTCAGTGGATTTCGGTTGTAGATGCCCCCGTAGTGACGGGTCGCATCAACGATAGCGACAATGGTCGCTCTGCCGATGGTGCCAGTTGGTTTGTCACCACAGTGAAGAACGACCAGAAAGTGACCTCTGCACGCTGGATGACTGCCGGACTCGGGGTCTATCAGCTCTATGTGAACGGTACACCCATCGGCGATGAGATTTTGAAGCCAGGCTTCACGCATTATGAGAAGACCAAACGCTCATTTACCTACGATGTCACTGGCGCTTTCAAGACTAAGAGCGGTGCAGAGAACCAACTGGCCGTGCAGGTCACTCCCGGATGGTGGGCCGACCGCATCGTCACTCCTGGCGGACATGAGGGCATGGTAGGTAAGAAGGTGGCTTTCCGTGGAGTGCTCGAGCTCACCTATGCCGATGGTAGCAAACAGCTTGTGGGAACAGATACTGAACACTGGAAAGCTGGCATAGCTGGCCCCGTGAAGCATGCCGCCATCTTCGATGGTGAAGAATATGACGCCCGTGTACCATTGGGCTATCTTACGCCTGAGAAGCTCTCTACGCCTGAGGTGAATACCGAGTTTCAAGGTGAGATTCTCCCCTCAGAGGGTGCCGAGATTTATCTGCGTCCCGACTTAGCCTTAGCTCCCGTGAAAGCTTATAAATATAAAGAGGTGGCTGATGCCAAGGACGAGGAATATGGTAAGGTGGTGATCAGCGAGGAGTTTACCCCTGGTGCCGAGATGACTGTGGCTCCTGGTGAGACATTGGTCGTGGACTTCGGTCAAAATGCCGCTGCTGTACCGTCGTTTATCTTCAGTGCACCTCAAGGCACCGTCCTTACCTGCCTGCCAGGAGAGTTGCTTAACGATGGCAATGGTGCTAAGAGCCGTGGCATGGATGGTCCCGAGGGCAGTGTGCATCGCGACAATCTGCGTATCCCGAAAATCGGCATGATACTCACCTATACCTTTGCTGGCGACAAGGGCTTCGAAACCTACATTCCACAATGTACTTTCTTTGGCTATCGCTATGCTGCCATCACGGCTACCGATGAGGTGCACATCACTTCACTGGTATCGATACCAGTCACCTCTATCACGCAGCAGATGGAGATTGGTACGATTACCACAGGCAACGAGTCGGTGAACAAGCTCATCTCAAACACCCTGTGGGGACAACGAAGCAACTACCTCTCAGTGCCAACCGACTGTCCGCAGCGCAATGAGCGACTGGGATGGACGGCCGATACACAGGTGTTCTCAGAGACAGGCACCTTCTTTGCCAATACCGACCAGTTCTTCCATAAATGGATGCGCGACATGCGCGATACACAGAGCCCTCGCGGTGGATTCCCCGGTGTGGCACCATTGGCTCAATACGGTGGCGACATGCTGCGCTTAGGATGGGCCGATGCAGGCATCATCGTGCCTTGGACCGTTTGGAAGCAGTTCGGCGACCGCCAGATGGTGGAAGAGAACTGGCAAGCCATGGAGAAATATATGAACCTCATTAATGAGACGAAGTACGACCACGTGGCGCTGATCGCCGACAATGGCAACTACCAGTGGGCCGACTGGCTGAGTTATGAACCTTTGGAGAGTTGTGGAGGCGGAGCCTTCACCGACACACCGCGTGGCAGACAGCCGTTGCCTGAAGCTATCGTCTATTGGAACTACCTCAGCGCTTCTTATTGGGCCATTGATGCAGGCATGATGGCCGACATGGCACGTGCCACGGGTCGTGATGCCTCTAAATACACCCAGATGGCCGAGGATGCCAAGGCTTACCTACGCCAACAGTTCCTTCGTGCCGATGGCTCTTTCAAGACCGCTATCCTGAACACCATGCAGACGCCAGCCCTCTTTGCACTGAAGAACCAGTTGCTCGACGGAGCTGCACGTGAGGCCATGATCGCACGCTTGCGCGACAACTTCGCACAGCATGGCAACTGTCTGCAGACGGGCTTTTTGGGCACCTCAATCCTGATGCCTACGCTTACCGAGAACGGCATGGCCGACATCGCCTATGAGCTGCTCTTCCAGCGTCGCAACCCCAGTTGGCTCTACAGCATCGACAATGGTGCCACTACCATCTGGGAGCGTTGGAACAGCTACATGGTCGATCAGGGCATGGGACCACAAGGCATGAACAGCTTCAATCACTACGCCTATGGTTGTGTGTGCCAGTGGATATGGCAAACCGCAGCAGGCATAGCTTCCGACCCTGCCGATCCTGGCTTCCACCACATCATCATGCGGCCAGTGCCCGACAAACGTTTAGGACATCTCACGGCTGAATACCAGTCGGCTGCCGGACTTATCCGCAGTGCCTGGCACTATGAGGGTGACCAGTGGACGTGGGAGTTTACCATCCCTGAAGGAGCCACCGCCACTGTGACCTTACCCGGTGAGACCGAGTCGAAGGAATACACCGCAGGCTCCTATACAGTGACTAAATAAAAAACGCTAACTTAAATACAAATACCATGAACAAGCAAATCCATCTTAAAGAAGAGGCAACCCGCTGCTTACTATGTGTTGATGCTCCTTGCAGTCAGGTCTGCCCAAACGGTGATCCTGCACGTGCCATTCGTGCCATTAGGTTTGATAATCAGCAGCATGCAGGTCGGTGGGTGGCCCAGTGCACAGACGCTGAACTACTGGCTGCCGAGGAAGCCTGCATACACTACGACCGTCCCATACGCATCAGGGAACTGGCCCATGCGTTGGTGGAGCCTCCTGTGTCAGAGGCCAGTTTGCCAAGCCTGGCCATTGACTTTTGTGGCATTCACTGTGAAAACCCTTTCTTCCTGGCCTCTTCGGCGGTGAGCACCTGCTATGAGATGGTGGCACGCGCCTTTGACGCTGGGTGGGGAGGTGTGTTTTATAAGACGATCTGCGCGCAAGACATCAAAGAGGTGTCGCCTCGATTTGATGCCATGCAATCCGATGAGATGGGTGATTTCTACGGATTCCGTAATATGGAGCAACTCAGTGAGAACCCCATGCGTGTCGACTTCGACATCCTGAAACGACTGAAGAAGAACTATCCTAATAAGGTAGTGATAGCTTCTATCATGGGACAGACAGAGAAACAGTGGGTATCCTTGGCGCGCATGGCAGAACGTGCAGGGGTGGATGCCGTTGAACTCAATTTCTCCTGTCCACAGATGCGACTGGCGGGCATGGGTTCAGATGTGGGACAGAATTCAGAACTGGTCACCTTCTACACTGCATACGTGAAACGTCATGTCTCTATCCCCGTCATCCCAAAGATGACTCCAAACATTACCCATATCACAGATCCAGCCATGGGTGCTTACTTTGCTGGTGCCGATGCTATCTCTGCCATCAACACCATCAAGAGTGTGACGATGAACAGTCGTGCTGCTGTGTCCGACAAGAAGACCATCTCTGGCTATTCCGGACGTGCCGTGAAACCCATCGCACTGCGTTTCATTCTGGAGATGGCACAGCACCCTGTGCTTAAGCATATGCAACTCAGTGGCATCGGAGGCATTGAGACATGGCGTGATGCGCTGGAATTCATCCAGTTGGGATGTCGCAACGTACAGGTATGCACGGCTGTGATGCAATATGGCTATCGCATTATCGACGACCTGCTGATGGGCCTTCAGGCCTACATGCAACAGCGGGGCATAGAGAAGCTTGAGCAGTTAGTGGGTGAGGAGATTCCCAACTTCGTGTCGCCAAGCAACCTCGACCGACAGACCATGGTTTATCCGCGCATTGATCGTGAACGCTGCATCGGCTGTGGACGCTGCTACACCTCTTGTCAGGATGGCGGCCATCAGGCCATCACCTTCGATGCCTCCAACCGTCGTCCACAGATAGTGGGCACCCGTTGCGTAGGTTGCCACCTCTGTCGTTTGGTATGTCCTACTGGAGCCATTGGTGCTTCCAAGCGAATTGATAAGAAGAAGGTGTAGGGTTTTAGCGTAAGATTTTGTATCTTTGCAGCCTCAAACTAACTAAGATGGAAATTAAGATGAAAATGGAAACACCTGTGCTTTTGCTCACAGGTTATCTGGGCAGTGGAAAAACCACGTTGCTCAACAGGATTTTGACCAATGAACGCGGCATCAAGTTTGCCGTCATCGTGAACGACATAGGCGAAGTGAATATCGACGCCACGCTTATAGAGAAAGATGGAATAGTAGGGCAGAAGGACGATAGCCTGGTGGCTTTGCAGAATGGTTGCATCTGCTGCACCTTGAAGATGGACCTCGTAGAACAGTTGCACGACATACTACGCATGCAGCGCTTCGACTACATTGTGATAGAGGCCAGTGGCATCTGCGAACCTGCTCCCATCGCCCAAACCATCTGCTCTATTCCTGAACTCATGCCCAACTATGCTGCCGATGGATTACCACGTCTCGACTGTATCGTCACGGTGGTGGATGCCCTTCGCATGAAGGATGAGTTCGCTGGCGGATTGGACTTGCTGAAACAGAATATTGAAGAAGAAGACATCGAGAATCTGGTCATTCAGCAGATAGAGTTCTGCAACATCGTGCTGCTCAATAAGGCACGTGAAGTCAGTCCCGAAGAACTGGAACGCCTGAGTCAAATCGTCCGTGCTTTGCAGCCAAAGGCGGAGATCATCCCTTGCAACTTTGGTGACGTAGAATTGGACAAGATTCTGAATACCCACATGTTCAACTTCGACAAGGTTGCTACTTCTGCCACGTGGATCAGTGAGGTGGAATCTGAATATAAGGAGGAAGAACACCATCACCACGATGATGACGACGATGATGATGATGACCACGATCACGACCATGATCACGACCATGACCATGAGGAGCATGAGCACCATCACCACCACCATCACCACCACGACGAAGGCGAAGCTGAGGAATACGGTATTGGTACCTATGTGTATTTCCGCCGTGAGGCATTCGACTTGTCTCGTTTCGATGAGTTTGTCGCGCGCTTCTGGCCAAAGAGTGTGATTCGTGCCAAAGGTCTGTGCTACTTCAGTGATGAGCGTGAGACGTGCTACGTCTTCGAGCAGGCAGGTAAGCAGGTATCCTTACGCAATGCCGGGCAGTGGTATGCCACCATGCCCGAGGAAGAACTCTATCGCCTCATGGAGCGAGAACCCGCCCTGCGCCGCGACTGGGACGAGCGCTATGGTGACCGTATGCAGAAGCTCGTCTTTATCGGTCAGCACCTCGACAAGGAGGCCATTGCCCATGCGCTGGACAAGTGTCTGGTGAAGTAAAAAGAAACACCATATAAAAAAGGCAGGACTTTGTAGCCCTGCCTTTTTTTATGTTGTGCGTTGACCTTACTCAGCTACTGGAGCCTCTGGTTCCATAGCACGGTAATACGCCATATCCTCCGCACGGAAGTTCTTGATGAAGTCGTAATGCCCAGCGGCCTCACCTTCGATCAAGCGTACATACACGTTCAAGCTCTTAGTGAACAGCTCTGGGGCACGGGTAGCATCTTCGAGCAGCAGCAGGCTCATCACCAATCCGCCTGTCATCTCGTAGAGACGACGTGCCAGAATATCCTGTACCTCTTGGTTAGCTTGCTCCTTCACCAGATTGATGGCCTCTTCATAGCGATCAGCCAAAGCAGCCAGACGATTTTGCAGGGCCTTGAACTCTGGAGCTACCTCTGTCTGCAGCATCTCACGGATGATGCTGAGGTAGGTACCATTGGTGATGTAGCGAATGGCAGCCACCACCTGCAACTGTGTGGTACCCTCGTAGATGGAGAGGATACGGGCATCACGATAGAGGCGCTGGCACTTGTACTCCATGATGAAGCCAGAACCACCGTGAATCTGGATGCAGTCGTAAGTGTTCTGGTTGGCATACTCAGAGGTCATACCCTTGCAGAGAGGAGTGAAGGCATCGGCCAAGCGGCTGTACTTCTTCTGTTCTGCACGCTCCTCTGGGGTGAGCTTGCGCTCGCGACTGATGTCGTTCAGAGCCTTATAGATATCCACATAGCGGGAAGTCATGTAGAGGATGCTACGACCAGCATCGAGCTTGGCCTTCATGCGTGCCAGCATGTCATAGACAGCAGGGAACTCGATGATGGCCTTATCGAACTGACGGCGCTCCTGGGCATACGTCAGTGCCTCGTTGTAGGCAGCCTGACTGACGCCCGTGCTCTGTGCACCGATACCCAGACGGGCACCGTTCATCAAAGCCATGACGTACTTGATAAGACCCAACTTGCGGTCACCGCAGAGCTCTGCCTTGGCATTCTTGTAAACCAACTCACAGGTTGGGGAACCATGGATGCCGAGCTTATGCTCTATGTGGCGCACGGTTACACCACCTTGACGCTTGTCGTAGATGAACATAGAGAGGCCACGACCATCGCGGGTACCTTCTTCGCTACGTGCCAGCACCAGGTGAATGTCAGAGTCGCCATTGGTGATGAAGCGCTTCACACCATTCAGTCGCCAGCAATCTTCCTTCTCATCGTAAGTGGCCTTGAGCATCACACGCTGAAGGTCGGAACCAGCATCTGGTTCGGTGAGGTCCATAGACATGGTTTCACCTTGGCATACGCGAGGGATGTAGCGCTGACGCTGCTCCTCGGAACCAAACTCATACAGCGTCTCGATACAGTCTTGCAGTGACCAGATGTTCTGGAAACCAGCATCGGCAGCAGAGATAATCTCAGAAGCCATAGAGTAGGGAACGGTAGGGAAGTTCAAGCCACCATAGCGGCGAGGCATAGGCACACCATTGAGGCCAGCCTTGATCGTGGCAGCCAGATTCTCCTTGGTCTTCTCAGCATACACCATGCGTCCATCTACCAGGTGCGGACCTTCGATGTCCACGCTCTCGCTGTTGGGCTCGATGATGTTAGCAGCTATGTCGCCTGCAATCTCTAGCACACGGTCATAGTTCTCAATGGCGTCGTTGTAGTCAACTGGCGCATCTTCATATTGCTCTTTGTCGGCATAGCCGCGCTCCTTCAGTTCCACGATGCGCTCCATGAGCGGGTGGGTGAGGTGGAACTTGAGCTCAGGATAGTCACTATAATAATTTGCCATAGTTACTTCGAATTTTGTTTGTAATACTTAATCAGCTTCGGAACCACTTCTTCCACGGTGCCACAGATCACGTAATCAGCAATCTTGTTGATAGGTGCATCGGGGTCATTGTTCACAGAGATGATGATGTCAGAATCCTGCATACCAGCAATGTGCTGAATCTGTCCGCTGATGCCACAGGCGATATATACCTTAGGATGAACGGTGACACCTGTCTGACCGATCTGGCGGTCATGGTCGCAGAAACCTGCATCTACGGCAGCACGACTGGCACCTACTTCGCCATGAAGCACCTTGGCCAACTCGAAGAGCATGTCGAACCCTTCCTTGCTGCCCATGCCATAACCACCGGCTACCACTATCTTGGCACCCTTGAGGTTGTGCTTAGCAGCCTCTACACGGTGCTCCAGCACGTGTACTACAAAAGCTTCGGGACTTACATACTGGCTTACCTCTGGGTACACCACTTCTTTACGACAGTGGCCTTCATAGAGGGCTTTCTGCATCACACCGCTACGCACGGTAGCCATCTGTGGACGATGGTCGGGATTCACGATGGTAGCTACGATGTTACCACCGAAAGCGGGACGAATCTGATAGAGCAGGTTCTGGTATTCCGTACCTGTCTTCACGTCTTTATGATCGCCAATCTCCAGCTGGGTACAGTCGGCAGTAAGTCCGCTGGTCAGTGAAGAAGACACGCGAGGACCCAGGTCACGACCTATCACGGTGGCACCCATGAGGGCTATCTGAGGTTTCTCCTCCTTGAAGAGATTGACCAGAATGTCGGTATGAGGAGCTGAGGTATAAGGGAACAGTTCGGGAGCATCGAAAACAAAGAGTTTATCGACACCGTATGGCAGAATCTGCTCTTCCACCTTACCCTTGATATCGGTACCAGCCACTACGGCATGGAGTTCTACGTTCAGTTGGTTGGCGAGTTTGCGGCCTTTGGTCAGCAACTCCTGAGATACTTCGGCCACGGTGGTGCCTTCTATCTCGCAATATACAAATACGTTGTTCATAATTCCTTAGCCGATGATCTTCTTGTCCAACAATTCTTTAACTAAACCTTCCACATCCTCGTCCTTTGCGGTGAGCGTCTGGCTCTCCTTAGCTTGGAAGACGATGTTCTGCACGGTCTTCACCTTAGTAGGAGAACCGCTAAGACCACATTGCTCCACATCCGCATCGATGTCTGCCACTGTCCATTCCGTCAGGTTGAGGTATGGGCGCTGAGCATAGAGGTCGGCATAAGGCAGTTCCACACCCTGCTTCGCAAGGTCGGCTTTCTCCAAACCACCCATGGCACGCTTATATTTCATCACCAGCTTGGCATTGCAAGGACGGCAAGGAGCAGCGCTTCCATTGACGGTGATAACCAGTGGGAGAGGGGCTTCCACCACCTCCACGCCACCGTCTATGTGACGGCGAATGGTGATGCGACGGTTTTTCTCATCCAGTGAGAGAATCTCCTCTGCATAAGTCACCTGCGTGAGGCCCAACTTCTGAGCTACCTGCGGACCTCCCTGTGCAGTATCACCGTCGATGGCTTGGCGACCGCCAAGTATCACGTCACAGTTTCCCATTTTCTTGATGGCTGTAGCGATGGCATAAGAGGTAGCCAATGTATCGGCACCAGCAAATGCACGGTCGGTTAGCAGCACGCCGTCATCGGCACCGCGATATAGTCCTTGACGAATGATTTCCGCTGCACGTCCAGGACCCATGGTGAGCATCGTCACCGTTGAGCCAGGGAAGGCATCTTTCAAGCGGAGGGCCTGCTCCAGAGCGTTGAGGTCCTCAGGGTTGAAAATGGCGGGAAGGGCTGCACGGTTGATGGTTCCGTCAGCTTTCATGGCATCTTTCCCCACATTTCTGGTGTCGGGTACTTGTTTTGCCAAAACAACAATTTTCAAACTCATTTATTTATAAGATTAAAGTTATATTCCATTTTGTTTGCCTCTTTCGACAAATTTGGCTGCAAAATTACGAAAAATCGAGCGGAAAGCCAAATTTATTTACGCTTTTTCGCGTATGCGCGCGCGTCCGCATAAAAAGAAAGGCCGCCGCAAGATGCGCCAGCCTTTCTAATTCTCAATGTTCAATTCTCGTGCAAACCGAATGCAGAGCCAAGCTTGCTTGAGCTATGCTGAGGTGCAGCCGAGAATCAACGAAGTTAATGTTCAATGTAATTACATCTTCACTCCCAGCTTGTCCAAAATGCTCTTAGGCACAGCCTTCTTATTTACCACGATGTTCATGGTCTTATAGCGAGCGAAAGCCTTAGATACATACCAGATACCATCATACTTGCCCGTCACACCCCATGAGTTCTTCACCATGTAGTAATCTGTGCCATTCTGATCCTTAGCGATACCGAAAATCTGCATACCGTGGTCATCGGTAGTTTCCCAGTTGTCATAAGCCTTCTGGCGCTCAGCCTGAGTCACCCACTTCTGTGGAGTCGGCTTGTCAGTCACGTTGCGCTGAGCAGCAGGCAGGTTCAGCCAGTGAGCCATGTCGCTACCAGCCTCTTCAGCCACCTTGGCAATGTCAGGCAATACACCGATACCCTGACGGTTGAAACCTTCCTCGCTCACGTCAGAACCCCAAGCGATGGTGTAACCCTGATTGATGGCATAATCGAATACCTCCATCAGCTCATCGATAGGCAGGTTGTAGCTCTGAGCCCAACGCCAGTTGTCCTGAATCTCCAGCACGAATGGCTCATAGAATGGGTGGTGCGTATAAGAAGTCAGTGAGATATAGTCGCTGGCCTTCAAACCAGTGCTCTCAAAGAATGACTTCGGAGTGTAAGTGCGGCCCTGATAGGTGAAAGTCTCAGGAGCCTTGCCCAGATAAACCTCATGAGCAGCCTTCACAGCCTTGAGCCACATCCAGTTGCCATCAGGATCAGTCTGCAGGTTGCGGCTACGACCATTGGCAATGGCAGCCACCATAGCGTCAGTCACTGCAGAAAGCTCAGAGTGACGGCTCACTGTATCGCCATACATCACACCTGGGCGCATCTCAGCTTCAGGGATAAGGCCGAAGTGCTCCATTCCATAAAGCACGTCATAGAAAGAACCACCCTGTGAGAAAGACACGTCACCATGGGTGCGAACAGCAGCTTGAGCGCGGTCGTAATACGTGTTCTCCACGATGTACATCTCAGAGAAATCATAAGTGCCCTTACCGGCCTTGATGAGCTCTGACTCCAGGAAAGCCAGTGTAGAATAGCACCAGCAGGTACCAGCGCTTGCTTGGTTCTTAATGCTGGTGATAGGGTTTTGCTTCACTACGGTAAACTTGAACCCGTCTTCAGAAGAAGCAGGGGCCTGTGCCAATGTGCTGAGGCTGATAAGGCCTGCGGCAGCAAACAATAATGACTTTTTCATTTCCTATAAATTTTTGATAGTTTTTACTCAGAGTGTTGCAAAGATAGGTATTAAATTGTAATAATTATTATCTTTGCAATAAAAAGTGAAAATTAGTATCAGAATGTTTATAAATGGATCAGATAAACTTGCAAATAGATTCAGAAACCGCGTTGGTGCTTGAGGGGGGAGGCATGCGTGGCGTATTTACGGTAGGCGTACTCGACAATTTCTTAGACAGAGGGCTTCATTTCCCTTATACCATTGGGGTGAGTGCAGGAGCCAGCAACGGACTTTCCTTTATGTCACGCCAGCGTGGACGAGCCAAGAAAGCCAATATCGACCTGTTGGAACAATACCAATACATCGGCCTCAAGTATCTGGTGAAACAGCGTAATATCATGGATTTCAACCTGATGTTCGGGGATTTCCCAGAGCATATCATTCCTTACGACTATGCCACTTATGCAGCCACCCCCGATCGCTTTGAGATGGTGACCACCAACTGCGTCACTGGACTTCCGGAGTATTGGGAGGAGAAGCACGACAGCCAGCGTATCATCGACATTGTCAAGGCCTCTTGCAGCTTACCCTTCGTCTGTCCCATTGCTTATGTCGATGGAAAGCCCATGCTCGATGGTGGCATCACAGATAGCATCCCTGTGGAGCGGGCCTTCAGTCAGGGATATCGCAAGGCAGTAGTGATCCTTACGCGTAATCGTGGCTATCGCAAGAAGCACCATAAGTTCAAGATACCACCGTTTATCTATAAGGATTATCCGCACATCCGTGAGGCGTTGGTGATGCGCAGCATTGTCTATAACCAGCAACTCGACCTTGTGGAGCGCTTGGAAGATGAAGGACGCATCACCGTGATACGTCCTCAGAAACCAGTGGAGGTAGATCGCATAGAGCGCGATACTCGTAAGTTGTTGGCACTTTATAACGAAGGCTATGAGGTAGCCGCGTCTTTTACCTCACCCTAACCCTCTATACCTTCATCACTGGTGCTTCTGTTAAACAAACGCTTGAAGTCAGCAGGGTAGGGCGTCTCAAACTTCATGGGTTCACGGGTCACAGGATGGTAGAAACACAGTTTGAAGGCATGCAGCGCCAGCCTACCCAGCGGATTCAAGTCTTCCACCCCATAGCGCCCATCACCGACGACAGGATGCCCCAGATCAGCCATGTGCACACGGATCTGGTTCTTACGACCCGTTTCCAACTTCA
>JAGCFP010000087.1 GCA_017650045.1 Bacteroidaceae bacterium
ATCTATCCGCCTAAGTTCTCCATGAAGATTATTGCTGATATCTTCGAATACACATCTCAGAACATGCCTAAGTTCAACTCTATCTCTATCTCTGGTTACCACATGCAGGAAGCAGGTGCCACCGCTGATATCGAGTTGGCTTACACTCTGGCCGATGGTATGGATTACCTCCGTACAGGTGTAAATGCTGGTATTCCTGTAGATGCTTTCGCGCCACGTCTGTCATTCTTCTGGGCTATCGGTATGAACCACTTCATGGAGATTGCCAAGATGCGTGCTGGCCGTTTGCTTTGGGCAAAGATCGTGAAGAGCTTCGGCGCTACCAATCCTAAGTCATTGGCTTTGCGTACCCACTCACAGACTTCTGGTTGGTCACTGACCGAGCAGGATCCGTTCAACAACGTAGGCCGTACCTGTATTGAGGCTATGGCTGCTGCTCTGGGTCATACCCAGTCATTGCATACCAATGCATTGGATGAGGCTATTGCATTGCCTACCGATTTCTCTGCACGTATTGCTCGTAACACCCAGATTTATATTCAGGAAGAGACTAACGTCTGCAAGCAGATTGACCCATGGGGTGGCTCTTACTATGTAGAGTCTCTGACCAACGAGTTGGTACACAAGGCTTGGGAGCACATCCAGGAAATCGAGAAACTGGGTGGTATGGCTAAGGCTATCGAGACGGGTCTGCCTAAGATGCGTATCGAGGAGGCTGCTGCCCGTACTCAGGCTCGCATCGACTCAGGTATCCAGACCATCGTGGGTACTAATAAGTACCGCCTCGATCATGAGGATCCTATTGATATTCTGGAGGTTGACAACACTGCTGTTCGCGCTGAGCAGGTAGAAGGTCTGAAGGAACTGCGTGCAAAGAGAGACGAGGCTGCTTGCCAGGCTGCACTGAAGGAGATTACCGAGTGTGTGCGTGACTTTGCTGAGGGTCGCAAGAGCAAGAACAACCTGCTGGCTCTGGCTGTAAAGGCAGCTGGCTTGCGCTGTACGTTGGGTGAGATTTCAGATGCTTGCGAGACCATCGTAGGCCGTTATAAAGCAGTAATTAGAACTATTTCAGGCGTGTATTCATCAGAAAGTAAGAACGACAGCGACTTCGAGAAGGCTTGCCGCCTCACTCAGGAGTTCGCTAAGAAGGAAGGCCGTCAGCCACGTATCATGGTGGCTAAGATGGGTCAGGACGGACACGACCGCGGTGCTAAGGTCGTAGCAACTGGTTATGCCGACTGTGGTTTCGATGTGGATATGGGACCATTGTTCCAGACTCCTGCCGAGGCTGCTCGTGAGGCTGTAGAGAACGACGTTCACGTAGTAGGTGCTTCTTCTCTGGCTGCAGGTCATAAGACACTGATTCCTCAGCTTATCGAGGAACTGAAGAAACTGGGTCGCGAGGATATCATCGTGATTGCTGGTGGTGTGATTCCTGCACAGGACTACGACTTCCTCTATAAGGCTGGTGTTTCTGCAATCTTTGGTCCTGGTACTTCAGTGGCCAAGGCTGCCTGCACCATTATGGAGATTCTGCTGGGCGACGAATAGGGACATTGTACCTTACCATATTCAGAGTGGGCTGGAGTTATCTTCAGCCCACTCTTTTTGTAAATATCCACAGTGCTGATCATTTATGTAGAAACACCCAGCATTACTGAAAAGTGGCTTAACTTTTGGTAATAATACTAAAGCCTTCCAAACATATTGCTTTATCGTACAAATTATTGTTCCTGCGTGTAGTTATAAAGGCTGTGAGATATCTTTTTGCAGAGAAAGAAAAAAGCATTACCTTTGTCCAATTGTTGAAAATTATGAAGTCTCAAAAGATAGCATTGACAAATTGCAGGATCTGTGAGTCTGGATCCGCTCGAGTTATTAGTGATGTAGGAATCGTCATAGAAGGTAGCCGCATTGTTGGAGTTGTGCCTTTGGCGAATATCCCTCAGGATATCCAGTGTGTGGATATGGGAGGAGGTATCGTTGCACCCGGGTTCATTGACATATTGGCCAATGGGGCAGGGGGTGGCGCTTTTGGCGTTTCTGCAAACTTTGGCGACCTAATACTGATGGCAGAAACCATGATGGCTGAGGGCACTACGGGTTTCTTAGCTGCTGCTCCGAGTAACACGTTGCCCATGTACCTGCAGATACAAGGCGAATTACAATCGCATTATTCAGAGCTTCCTGCCAACTTTTTAGGCATGCACTTAGAAGGCCCTTATTTCAGCATGGAGCATCGAGGTGCCCATCGTGCTGACTGTGTGCGTGATTGTACGGATGAGGAGTTGCAGGCTTTGTTGGATAAGGAAAGGCACTTCGTGAGTCTGATGTCTGTTGATCCAGAGCGAATCAGCAATAGTCAGGTGGAGCGCCTTGAAGAAAAAGGGGTGAGGATAGCCTTTGCACACAGTGCGGCCAGTTATGATGAGGCCTTGCACTTCCTGGCAAAACCTCACCGTTCTGTTACACATTTATATAATGGGATGCCTCAGATGCACCATCGTAAACCTGGACATATTCCTGCGATCTTCCGTTGCAAACCCTTGACGGGCATCATTGTCGATGGGGTTCATGTGTGCTATGAGATGGTAAGGATGGCCTACGATATAATGCATGAAGCTCACCGTCATTCCCTGTATCTCTTTACCGACCGATTTACTGATTGGCCTGCTATGGGTATCTCTTATGATGCTGAGCACGACTATTATGTACGTGCTACATCCGATGGGGAGAATATCATCTGTGGATCGGCTTTGTCGATGATCAAGGCCGTGCGAAACTGTGTGGAACGTGTCGGCATACCTATGGGAACGGCCCTTGAGATGGCATCGCTTGTGCCTGCAGAGGTGCTCGGCATTGACCACTTATATGGCAAACTTGAGGGTGGGTATATGGCCAACCTTGTGGCCTTTGATGAGGATTGGCAGGTGAAGCGTGTCATGTTTGAAGGAGAATGGGTGAGATGATGCGGTTTTTTTATATCTTTGTAGCCAAAGATTGATGATATGATTGTTTGTATTGCCGAGAAGCCGTCTGTGGCGCGTGACATTGCCGAAGTATTGGGGGCACGCGAACGCAAGGACGGCTACATAGAGGGGAACGGGTATCAGGTGACATGGACTTTCGGACACCTGTGCATGCTCAAGGAACCGCATGAGTATGTGGCTCAGTGGAAAGCATGGAGCTTAGGAAGTCTGCCTATGATTCCACCACGCTTCGGCATCAAGCTTATCGAAGGGAACCCCACGTATGAGAAGCAGTTCCATGTGATAGAGGGACTGATGCAGAAGGCCGACATGATCATCAACTGCGGTGATGCTGGGCAAGAGGGTGAACTGATTCAGCGATGGGTAATGCAGAAGGCAGGAGCCAAGTGTCCCGTGAAGCGCCTCTGGATTTCCTCATTGACTGAAGAGAGCATACGCGATGGATTCCAGCACTTGCATGAGGCCACTGATTATCAGTCGCTCTATGAGGCAGGACTCTCGCGTGCCATTGGCGATTGGTTGCTGGGCATGAACGCCACGCGCCTCTACACCATGAAGTATGGTCAGAATCGTCAGGTGCTCAGTATCGGACGTGTGCAGACTCCTACACTGGCCCTCATTGTGCATCGACAGCAAGAGATAGAAAACTTTGTCCCGAAGCAGTATTGGGAACTCAAGACCACCTATCGCGACACCTTGTTCAGTGCTGTTGTGAAGAAATCAGATGAAGAGTTAGTTGCTGAGGCCGAAAAGAACAAAAAAGAGGGCGAGGTGTTGGATATTTCATCCATCCCTAATCCTGGCATGGAGCCCATAAGCAATGAGGTTGATGGACAGCAGTTGGTGGAACGCTTGAAGGATCTGCCATTTGAGGTGACTGCTGTGACGCGTAAGCCAGGTAAGGAGTATCCACCTCGTCTGTACGACCTCACCTCGCTGCAGGTGGATTGTAACCGAAAGTTCGGTTTCAGTGCTGATGAGACACTGAAGCTTATCCAGAGCCTTTATGAGAAAAAGGTGACTACTTATCCGCGTGTGGACACCACCTTCTTGAGTGATGACATCTATCCCAAGTGTGCTGCCACACTTCGTGGACTAAAAGGATATGAAACCCTCACGGCGCCGTTGGCAGGCAAGCCACTACCTAAATCGAAGAAGGTGTTCGACAATTCGAAGGTGACCGATCATCATGCCATTATTCCTACGGGGCAACCTCCCGTAAATCTCACAGAGCAGGAGCGTAAAGTATTCGACTTGGTGGCACGTCATTTCATCGCCGTGTTCTATCCAGAGTGCAAGATAGCTACCACCACTGTCGAGGGAAGGGTAGATCAGATTCCTTTCAAGGCCAGCGGCCGTCAGGTATTGGAACCAGGTTGGCGCGTGGTGTTCCAAGAAGAAGACAATAGCGAGGTGCAAGTCAATAATTCTCAATCCTCAATCCTCAATTCTCAATTTCATAAAGGAGAGACTGGTCCCCATACGCCTGAATTGTTAGAGAAGTGGACTCAGCCGCCTCGTCCCTATACCGAGGCCACACTGCTGCGCGCCATGGAAACTGCTGGCAAGACGGTGGACAACGATGAATTGCGTGATGCGTTGAAAGAGAATGGTATAGGTCGCCCTTCGACTCGTGCTGCCATTATCGAGACGCTGTTCAAGCGCAACTATATCCGTAAGGAGCGCAAGAACCTGATAGCGACTCCCACGGGTGTAGAACTCATCGGCTTGATTCATGAAGAACTGCTGAAGTCGGCAGAACTGACGGGCATGTGGGAGAAGAAACTTCGTGAGATAGAACGAAAGACTTTCGGCGCGTCACAATTTCTTGACGAATTGAAGCAGATGGTAACAGAAATCGTGCAAGCAGTTTTAGCCGACAATAGTAATAGACGCATTACGATTCTTACACCAGAGGAGACAAAGAAAAAAACGCCGAAGCCCAAAAAACCTGTATCGCAGACTCCTCAGTCACTTCGTGACAGCTCCCCTAAATCAGGGGAGCAGCTATCGCTAAACTCTCCCCCTATGATAGGGGGAGTACCCGAAGGGGGCGGGAGTAGGACGCCTGACACTCTGGCCCTTAAACCTGTTGATAGTATCATCGGGCAACCCTGTCCGCTGTGTGGTAAGGGACAGATTATCAAAGGAAAGACGGCTTATGGATGCTCGGAATGGAAATCTGGCTGTACTTTCCGCTTAATGTTTGAAAATATTAATTAATCAGATATGCTATGAAAACAAGATTTGCTTTACTAATCGCACTCTGTGCTATCACATTTGGACTTAGTGCCCAAAACACGTTGGAGGAAATCCGACAGCACAAAGAACTGGCTGGTGGAAACATGGCAGTGTATCCTGTGCCTACCGAGGCGCTTACCCCTGCTCCTAAAGGTTATCAACCCTTCTATTTGAGTCATTATGCCCGTCATGGTTCACGCTATCACACTGGCGAGAATTCTTATAAGCAACCTATTGAGACATTGCAGAAGGCCAAGGACAATGGGGTGCTTAGTGCAGAAGGAGAGAAGATTTTGGCATTGCTAATCCAGGTCTATGATGCTGCCAAAGATCGTTATGGCGACTTGACTAAAGTTGGTGCTTTGCAACACCGTGGTATTGGTCGCCGAATGTATCAGAATTTCCCAGAGATTTTCACGAAGGAGATAGACATCGATGCCCGCTCTACAACGGTAATCCGCAGCATCCTCTCCAAAGTCAATGAATGCATGGAGCTGCAGTCGCTAAACGGGAAATTGCACTTTACAAATGAAGCTAGTCCACACGATATGTACTACATGAACCACAGTGACCCTGTGCTCAATCAACTCATGCGTACGCCTGAGTATAGTAAGGCACAGAGCAGCATAAAGCGCACTACGAATCCCGATCGGTTGATGCGGATACTCTTTACCAGTCAGGACTATGTGCGCTGGGCTTTGGATGCCAATGCATTGATGAGCCAACTACTCAGTGTAGCAACAGGCATACAAGACATGGACTTTACACCCGACTTTAACTTGCTGGATTACTTTACGGCAGAAGAGTGCTACGACTTCTTCCAAAGTGGCAACCTATACTGGTATTTGGCCTATGGCCCTGCTAAAGAGACCCGTGGTCTGATGCCATATCGTATGGCTCCGCTGTTGCAGAACATCCTGGATACGGCTGATGAGGCTCTTGCCCTTCCAAAAGAGAGTGCCACGCTGCGCTTCGGACATGATACGGTTATCATGCCATTGGCATGCCTGTTGGAACTGGACCATTGGGGTAATCCTGTGAATAATATGGCTGACTTGGCGAATGTTTATCCCGACTATCGCCTTATCCCGATGGCCAGTAACATACAGATTGTGTTCTATAAACATCGCAAGACGGGTGATATCTTAGTGAAATTCATGCTCAATGAGCGTGAATGTACCATTCCTGTGCAGACGGATATGGCTCCTTACTATCATTGGAATGATGTGGAACAGTATTATCGTGCCAAACTGCAGAAATTTGAGCAGACGCGTGTAGATCTGGAGAAGGAACTGCCTGTTGCCGCTTCTGCAAGATAATATAATAAAGGATAATAAAAGAAGAGACATAAGGTTTTTACGCCTTATGTCTCTTTTTTTCTTTTCTATTTTAATAATTCAAATGGAATCCCACTACAGCTTGAATGCCCTTTCTGATCATATCCAGTGGGATATTCTCATTAGGAGAATGGATGGCATTGCTCTCTAATCCGAAGCCCATGAGTACGGTCTTGATACCTAACACTTTCTCAAAGGTGGCAATGATGGGGATGCTTCCTCCGCGTCGCACAGCTAAAGGACGTTGCCCGAAAGCTTCTTCAAATCCTTTCTCTGCAGCTTTGTAGGCAGGCAGTGAGATGGGGCAAACATAGCTTTCGCCACCATGCAGATAATCTACCTTTACCTTCACGCTTTTAGGTGCAATTTCTTGCAGGTAGTCGGCCATCAGTTTGCCAATCTTCTCATTGTCTTGATGAGGTACTAAGCGAGTAGAGATCTTGGCATAGGCCTTGCTTGGGATGACCGTCTTAGCACCCTCACCCGTATAGCCTCCCCAGATGCCACACACATCGAAAGAAGGGCGGCAACTATTACGCTCCAGAGTGCTGTAACCCTTCTCGCCACAGACTTCTGCCACATCGATGGCTCGCTTGTACTTTTCCAGATCGAAAGGAATATGCGCTATCATATCGCGCTCTTCCTGTGGCACATCCTCCACGTCATCATAGAAATGCGGCACTGTGATGCGTCCGTCTTCGTCTGTCATTTGAGCGATAAGCTTGCAAAGCACATTGATTGGATTGGCCACTGCCCCACCGAAATGACCGCTGTGCAGGTCTCTGTTCGGTCCAGTTACTTCCACTTGCCAATAGGAAAGACCACGCAGTCCTGTGGTTAAGGATGGCAATTCTGCACTCAGCATGGAGGTGTCAGAAACCAAGATTATATCAGCTTTAAGTAATTCCTTATGTTTTTCGCAGAAAGCCTCAAGACTTGGGGATCCGATTTCCTCTTCACCTTCTAAGATGAATTTTACATTGTGAGTTAGCAAATTATTTTTTGCTAAGTACTCAAAAGCCTTGGCTTGTATAAAACTCTGTCCTTTGTCATCATCAGCTCCACGTGCCCAAATGTGCCCGTCCTTAATGACTGGTTCGAAAGGATCTGTTTTCCAAAGTTCCAACGGCTCCACAGGCATTACGTCGTAATGACCGTATATAAGTACTGTTTTGGCGGATGGATGAACAATCTTTTCTGCATATACCATCGGATTTCCATCGGTAGGCATTATTTCGGCTTTATCTGCACCTGCCTTTAACAAAATCTCTTTCCAAAGTTCTGCGCAGCGTAGCATATCTGCTTTATGTGCAGATTCAGAACTGATGCTCGGTATGCGTATCAGACTAAAAAGTTCATCGAGCATTCGTGATTCATTCTTTTGGATGTATTCTTTTATCATAGTCGATTGGTTTTAGCTAATAAATAATAGTCTAATATGGTAATGGCTGCCATTGCTTCAACAATGGGCACAGCACGCGGTAATACGCAAGGATCATGCCTTCCTTTGGCAGCTAAGACCGTCTCTTTTCCTTCCATATCTACCGTTTGTTGTTCTCTGAGTAGGGTAGCAATAGGCTTAAATGCTACGCGGAAGTAGATGTCTTGCCCGTTGCTGATGCCTCCTTGTATGCCCCCTGAATGGTTGGTCTGGGTGGTAATATACCCATGCTCTGTAATAAAAACATCGTTCTGTTCAGAACCTCGTTGTTCAACCCCATTAAAGCCGCTTCCATATTCGAAACCTTTGGCAGCGTTGATACTCAGCATGGCATTAGCAAGCGCCGCGTGCAACTTTTCAAAAACGGGTTCTCCCAATCCGACGGGGCAACCTTTGATTACTCCTGTAATAGTCCCTCCGATAGTATCTCCTTCTTCCTTAATCTTCAAGATTAATGCCTCCATCTCTTTTGCTTTCGAAAGATCTGGACAGCGTACGGCATTCTTCTCTATGTCGTTCATATTATAAGAGGTGTAGTCCTTCTCCAATTTAATATGACCCACTTGTGAGGTATAGGCATAAACCTTTATTCCTATTTGATCTAATGCCAGTTTGGCTAAGGCTCCTGCTACTACACGACTGATGGTCTCACGTGCAGAGGTTCTCCCTCCTCCACGATAGTCGCGAATACCATATTTTTGTTGATAGGTAAAGTCCGCATGAGAAGGTCGAAAGATGTCTTTCATAGAATCATAATCACCAGATCGCTGGTCCTCGTTCCAAACGATGAAACCGATAGGGGTTCCTGTCGAAACGCCTTCAAAGATACCAGAAAGAAACTCCACTTTATCATCTTCTTGACGAGCGGTAGTCAGTGACGATTGTCCTGGCTTTCTGCGATTCAATTCTGCTTGGATATAATCAAAATCAATCTTTATACCAGCAGGAAATCCATCAATGACTCCTCCGATACCTTTGCCATGACTTTCTCCAAAGCTGGTCAGACGAAATATGTTGCCGAATGTATTTGACATAAAAACTCGTTATTTGTTGAGCAAATATAGATGATTAATTTACAATTTGCAAATGCCCCTGTAAAAAACTGCTATTTGAGCATAGGACAACGATGGTTTCTTAAAGAGAATGAGAATAATATATAAGAATAAAGGCGGAAGCTATTCCAGCCACCGCCTTTATCAGATTATTGAGAGTATTGCTTATTCTGCAGCACCCCAAGGATACTTAGCCAAACGCAAGTAGCTGTTGTAACGCCACTTAGCATTGTCTTCAGCAGCTTGGAACAGCTCGTCAGCTTCTGCTGGATACTGTTTCATTACAGAAGCATAGCGTACCTCACCCTTCAGGAAGTCCTTGAATCCTTCCCACTTAGGCTCTTTACTGTCAAGTGAGAATGGGTTCTTGCCTTCTGCTTCCAATGCAGGATTGTAACGCCACAGGTGCCAGTAACCACACTCGACTGCCTTAGCCTCTTCTGCTTGGCTCTTACCCATACCAGCCTTCAAACCATGGTTGATACATGGAGCGTAAGCAATGATCAGTGATGGACCAGGATAAGCTTCAGCTTCACGGAGAGCCTTTAATGTCTGAGCATTATCAGCACCCATAGCAATCTGAGCTACATAAACATAGCCGTAAGTCGTTGCCATCAGACCGAGGTCTTTCTTGCGTACGCGCTTACCAGCAGCAGCAAATTTAGCAATAGCACCGATTGGAGTTGCCTTTGATGACTGACCACCAGTGTTAGAGTAAACCTCAGTATCGATTACCAAGATGTTCACATCCTTACCCGAAGCAATCACATGGTCGAGACCACCGTAACCGATGTCATAAGAAGCACCGTCACCACCGATGATCCACTGACTGCGCTTGATGAGGTAGTTCTTGAACTGGTCGATGACAGCGCAATACTGACACTTGTCCTTATTAGCCTCTACCATCGGAGCGATCTGGTTGTACAGTTCTTTAGTCTTGTCTGCATCGTTCTGATTCTCAATCCACTGAGCGAAGAGTTCCTTAGCCTCAGCTGGAACCTTCTCATCGGCAATAGCCTTCTGCATGGTCTCTGTCAGACGAGCATGCATCTTTTCATTGGCCAATGTCATACCCAGACCGAACTCGCAGAAGTCCTCGAACAAAGAGTTTGCCCAAGCAGGACCACGGCCATCGGCATTGGTGGTATAAGGAGTAGAAGGTACAGAGCCAGAATAGATAGAAGAGCAACCTGTAGCGTTGGCTACGATCTCACGGTCGCCAAACAGTTGGCTGATAAGCTTCACGTATGGAGTCTCACCGCAACCAGAGCATGCGCCTGAGAACTCGAAGAGAGGCTGTGCAAACTGAGAGTTCTTTGGATTGGCCTTAATGTCTACCAAGTTCTGCTTGCTCTTCACTTCCTTCACGCAGTATTCCCAGTTGACTGCCTGCTTCTTCATGTCTTCTGCTTCTGGATCGAATGGAACCATCTTCAATGCCTTCTCACCCTTCTTGCCTGGACATACATCAGCACAGTTACCGCAAGCCAAGCAGTCGAGAACGTCTACCTGAATACGGAAGGTCATGCCATCGAAGCCCTTGCCTACTGCCTTCAGCATTGGGAAGTCAACACCCTTCTGCTCCTCAGCATCGAGTACGAATGGACGGATGGCTGCGTGAGGACAGACGAAGGCGCACTTGTTACACTGAATACAGTTGTCGGCATTCCAAACTGGAACGAAGTTGGCCACACCACGCTTCTCATACTTGGCAGTACCAGAATACCAGGTACCATCCTCAATGCCCTTGAAGGCTGAAACTGGAAGCAGGTCACCATCCTGTGCGTTGATAGGACGAACCACCTCGTTGATGAATGCAGGATCGTTGTTGGCCACCTTCTCATCGTCTGGCAGGTTAGCCCATGCAGGATCAATGGTCAGTGTCTTATATTCACCACCACGGTCAACAGCAGCGTAGTTCTTGTTCACTACATCCTCACCCTTCTTGCCGTAAGACTTCACGATAAACTTCTTCATCTGCTCAATGGCCAGATCTACAGGAATCACACCTGTAATGCGGAAGAATGCGCTCTGAAGGATGGTGTTGGTACGGTTGCCCAAACCAATCTCCTGAGCAATCTTGGTAGCATTGATATAATAAACGGTGACGTTGTTCTTTGCGAAGTAGCGCTTAACCTTGTTAGGCAGGTTCTGTGCCAACTCCTCACCTTCCCAAACGGTGTTTAGCAAGAATGAACCATTCTTACGCAGACCGCGGGTCACATCGTACATGTGCAGGTATGCCTGAACGTGGCAAGCCACGAAGTTAGGCGTATTCACATAGTAAGTAGAGCGGATAGGCGTGTCACCGAAACGGAGGTGTGAGCAAGTGAAACCACCCGATTTCTTTGAGTCGTAAGCAAAGTATGCCTGGCAATGCTTGTTGGTGTTGTCACCGATAATCTTTACAGAATTCTTGTTGGCACCTACTGTACCATCGGCACCCAGACCATAGAACTTAGCCTCGAACATGCCACCATCCTCGAGTACCAACTCTGGTTCCTGTGGCAGTGAAGTGAAGGTCACGTCATCTACGATACCAACGGTGAAGTGATCCTTTGGCTCTGGCAATGCCAGATTCTTGTAAACTGCCAGCATCTGTGCAGGAGTAGTATCCTTTGACCCCAAACCATAGCGACCAGCAACGATGCATGGAGCATCTTTGGCGCCATAGAAAGCATCCTTCACATTCATATAAAGTGGATCACCAGCAGCACCTGGTTCCTTCGTACGGTCGAGCACGGCAATGCGCTTAGCAGTTGCAGGAATAGCAGCGAGCAGATCCTTAGCAGACCATGGGTTGAACAGATGAACAGCCACCATACCAACCTTCTCACCCTTAGCACGCAGATAGTCAACCATCTCACGCAGACACTCGGTCACTGAACCCATAGCCACAACAACGCGCTCAGCCTCTGGATCACCATAATAGTCGAACAGGTGATACTTGCGACCAGTGATCTTGCCAATCTCATCCATGTAGTGCTGAACGATAGCTGGAACATTGGTGTACCAGTTGTTGCAAGACTCACGGTGCTGGAAGAAGTGGTCAGGATTCTCGGCCATACCACGCATCACAGGCTTCATAGGAGTGAGGGCTTTCTCGCGGAATTCCTTCAGAGCCTCCTGATCGATAAGGGCTGCCAGATCTTCCTGGTCGATCTTCTCAATCTTCTGAATCTCATGAGAGGTGCGGAAACCATCGAAGAAGTTAAGGAATGGCAGACGGGCAGTCAGAGCAGCCAAGTGAGCTACACCTGCCAGATCCATCACTTCCTGTACAGAACCTTCGGCCAAAATGGCGAAACCAGTCTGACGGCAAGCCATTACATCTTGATGGTCACCGAAGATACACAGCGCGTGAGAAGCCAGTGTACGAGCAGATACGTGGAAAACGCATGGTAGGTTCTCTGCAGCAATCTTATACATGTTAGGAATCATCAGCAGGAGACCCTGTGATGCTGTAAATGTGGTAGTCAATGCACCGGCTTGAAGTGAGCCATGCACAGCACCCGCAGCACCACCTTCTGATTGCATTTCCTGTACAGAAACAGTTTCACCGAAGATGTTCTTCCGGCCAGCTGCAGCCCATTCATCCACATGCTCAGCCATCGTAGAAGATGGAGTAATAGGATAGATAGCAGCTACTTCAGTAAACATATACGCGATATGCGCAGCTGCCTCGTTACCATCACAAGTAATGAATTTCTTCTCTTTAGTCATAATTAGTTTTTATTAATGAAGTTATTTATCTCGTTAATTTTCAATACAAAAATCCTAAAAGCCATAATGGAACAAGGTTGTCATGACCAATTTCCAAGTTCTTCATAATGTAAATCACATCCTGGTCTCTTTGTTTGCCCGTTTTGTCCATGCAAAGCTTGAACTTCAGAGTATCATCTACCATGAAAGAGATGTGACTGTTTCCGCTACTGACTGTATGATCTTTCCACATGTTGTTCACGAAGAATGTCTCCATGACATCCCTATCATCAAACTTCAGCGGATAGATGGCATACATAAGGTTGGTGTTGTGCATCAAGATTCTTGCAGGTTTTTTAGGAAATGTCTCAGAACCCTTATACACCAGATTCACCATTCGGGCATCCTGCAAATACTTGATGTAATTCATCACCGTTGCCCTCGAAGTTTCTATTTCTTCTGCCAGTCGACTGACGTTAGGAGCTTTTGGCCCATCAACAGAGAGCAAATATAGCAATTTTTTTATCTTCGAGAGATATTTTAGCTCAATTTGTTTAATAATTAATATGTCGACCTCTATCATCATGTTCATGGTCTTGAGCAGATTTTCTGTAAAATTGCGCTTTTCCAAGAAGAATGGATAGAAACCGTGGTGAAAATACTCTTGCAGATAGTTGGAAGGATTTACCTTCGACAAAATGGAACGAGCAATCTGTTCGTGATTTGCCAGAATGTCCTTCAATGTATATGAGGGAAGGTGCAAGTTGGCGCGCATGTTCAGGAACTCACGGAAAGAGAAGCCTCGCAGATTATACATTTTTACGATGTCATAGAGGTACTCATCTTCCTTTTCACTGGTAAGCCTCATCACAGAGGAAACCGCAAAGACAAACTTCACACGCGGAAAACGCTCGTAGCATTCACGCAACTCGGCTGCCCAATTGTCATGCTTGAAGATCTGGTCGATAAGGAGGGTCTTGCCACCATGATCATTGAAAACAGAAACAAATTCTACCAAAGTATGGTTACTGAAATAGAAATTGTTCATGTTGATGTAAAGGCAAGAGCGGTCTTTACCGAATTTCTCTTTGGCATATTGCAAGAGGAATGTCGTCTTACCCACACCTCGTGTGCCTTTGATGGCAATCATGCGGTGATTCCAGTCTATCTGATCCATCAAATCCCTGCGAACAGGAGAATTCAGATGGTCCAGCAGATAGGCATGTGTGCGGTAAAATGACTCCATAATGGTGGTTTTTGTAATGGTTTTGCAAAGATATGGAAAATTTTGCTTTTTGCAATGCAGGGTTGACAAAAATAGTATCTATATTTGCATAAATTATTATAAATGTCCATTCTTTACCCTTATTGATGGAGCTATATCTTTTCAATCCAGAGACCGATCTTGCTTTGGCAACAAATGGAGCCAGTTATACTGCAAGTGAGAAAGTGCGCCAGATGGCACATGATTTGGCCGCTTTACCGCTTTGGTATGCTCCGTCGGGAAGTGCCATCTTGGTACCAGATGAAGCATGTGCCCAATTCGTCACTTCTACAAGCGCTAAGTTAGG
>JAGCFP010000088.1 GCA_017650045.1 Bacteroidaceae bacterium
TATATATATAGTAATTTCTATTCACAGGTTCACGGATATATGAGTGTGCATACAAATTTTTAGAAAGAACTGAAATGAAATAAAATTTTACGCGCTCATCGTATTGCATAAATATGCAAGAAAAGAAAGAGTAGGGGCCCCTTTCCATACCCTGAAATTTGACCTCCCCCGTGAGGGCGTAAAAATTCCCTCGTGAGGGAGGCAGAATTTCCTCACGGGAATATAATATGCATATTGGTTCCCGTATTTTGTTTATTTATGCAGATATCTGACTGTTCTTTTCAGATTTCTAAAGTTCCATGCACCCTTTTTCATTGCTATGCCAAAACTTCTCTCTAAAACATCAAAATATTTTCACTTTTCTATTTTGAGAAAACAAATGATTATCATATACACAAATGTAAACGAATGTTAAAGTTATCCTAAGGGTCTTGACAAACGGAAGCTCAGGTAGTAATTTTAATTTATAGACGGGATAATTGAATTGACGAGCATAATAATTATCATCCGGAGGATAATTCTCAATGTTCAATGTTCAATGTCAAATATTTGTTAACCTTAAAACCTAAAAAACTATGGCAATTAAAGTAATCGCAAGACAGACCTTGCAGACAATCGGAAAGTATGTGGGCACTTATCGCTTCGTGATGCAGACCCAGCTCTACAACTCGCTCTCACAGGCGAAGGTAATCAAGGAAGCCTCCTTGCGCCCTCCTGAAAACGTGAGCGATTTTTAGTGCAAAAAATGCAGTCGGCGTGTTTCTTTATTTCACTTCTTCAAACTCGGCGTATTCCCCTTCGCCTTCTTTGAAGACTTTGGGCTTCTTGTGACTGAGGTCTTCCTTGTTCTTAGTGATCTGATCGCTGCCTTTAGGACGCTGGGCACTGGAGGAGCTGGAACCAAAGCCGAAGATGGCCTTGAAGAAACGGTACATGGAGCCGAACCCGAAGAGGATGCCGGCTATAAGGATGGTGATGAGGAAGCCTAAGAGTTTCATGATGCCTTGCGCTGGGTGATAAGGGACAGGAGGATGAACCACACGATGATGAGCGCGATGCCCAGGATCTCAAAGCATGCCAACAACAGGAGGCAGCCAAAGAGGAAGATGAAACGTACCTTGTTGTCTGCCCAACTGAGGTTCTTGAACTTCAACGAGAACATGGGGATCTCTGACACCAGCAACCAGCAGGACACGCCAATGAGAATGATAATCAGCAGTGGGGTGAGCTGAAAGGACATCAGTAACTCATCGGCTCCAACGACCAAGGCTGCCCAAAACAGGGCATTGGCAGGCACAGGGAGGCCGATAAAGGAGGTGGTCTGACGGGTGTCGTTGTTGAACTTCGCTAACCTCAAGGCTGAGAATACGGCAATCAGGAAAGCAAGATAGGGCACGTAGGCGATAATGGGCGCCATAGAGAAATAGATCTGAAGCCATAGCTGCAACCATCCGAAGACCATAGCGGCAGGGGCGATGCCAAAGGTGATGTCATCGGCCAGTGAATCGATGTCTTTCCCGATGATGGAATGGGCATCAAGCACACGGGCAGCCAACCCATCGAAGAAATCGAACACGGCTCCCAGGATGATAAACACCAGCGCCCATTCGAAGTTCTGCATGAAACCGTGATAGGTAGCTACACATCCGCAGAAAAGATTCATGCAGGTAATGGTATTGGGGATGTGTTTGGTGATTCGGTTGGCCATAACGGAATGCGGTTAAAGATGGGCAATGATGGTTTCGTTTCCAGTGGTATGCTGTCCCATGGTGACATTCACCTTGGTGCCTACAGGCAGGAAAAGGTCCACGCGAGAGCCGAACTTGATGAAGCCCAGATGCTCATCGATGTAGCAGTCGTCTCCTTCCTTGGCGTATGTGACGATGCGACGTGCCACTGCTCCAGCTATCTGGGTAGCCATGATCTCAATGCCATTGGGCATCTCGATGACCACGCTGGAACGTTCATTGTCGGTACTCGACTTAGGGAGCCATGCGGCCAGGTAGCGACCGTTCTTATGCCAAGCCTTCTTCACGGTACCATCCACAGGGAACCAGTTGGCATGCACGTTCCACAGGTTCATGAAGATGGAAACCTGTAAACGACGGTCGTGGAAGTATTCGTTCTCATTCACCTCTTCGATGACCACCACCTTACCATCGGCAGGAGCTACCACAACGTTGGTAGTGTCTTTCCCGAAAAGACGGATAGGGCAACGGAAGAAGTTGACCAAGATGCCATATAAGAGGATGCTGATGGCGAGGACAATGTAGAAAGGAATCTTGCTTTCGAAGCCAAAATAAAATGCTACGTTAATCAGTATCAGCACCAGTAAACCGCCTATGAGCGTATGGGTACCTTCGCGGTGAATGCGTATGTTTTTTAGTCTTTTTAGACGAGCCATGAACCTATTGTTTTGATATAAGTTTTCAAACCAACTGCAAAAATAAAAGTTTTTTAAACACAATCCAATTTTCAAAGAAAGAATTATAGTTGTTGATAACTTTTAGTGAAATATTTTGGTAGGATGGTAAGTAGATTGTACCTTTGAGACGGATTTCCTGTAGAGACATTTTATGCAAGATTTTGTTCATTTACATGTACACTCCCAATACTCGGTGCTCGACGGACAGTGCAGCATCAAGCGGCTGGTGGATAAGGCGGTTGGCAACGGCATGCGTGGCGTGGCCCTCACGGATCATGGCAACATGTTTGGCGTGAAGGAGCTGCACGACTATGTGGCTGGGGTCAACAAGAAACGCAAGAAAGAGGGGTTGGAGCCTTTCAAGCCGATTTTCGGGTGTGAGGTGTATGTCTCCAGGTATGGTCCGAAAGAACAGAAGAACGGTAAGCAAGACCAGAATGGCTATCACCTCATCGTGTTGGCGAAGAACTATCAAGGTTATAAGAATCTGATAAAGTTGGTAAGCAATGCCTGGGTGGATGGCTACTATATGCGACCACGTACCGACCGTGCCGATCTGGAGCGTTACCATGAGGGACTGATTGTCTGCTCTGCCTGTCTGGCTGGAGAGGTGCCCAAGAAGATCATGGAGGGCAACATGGAGAGTGTGCGTGAAGCGATTGAGTGGCATAAGCGGGTGTTTGGCGATGATTATTATCTGGAATTGCAGCGCCATGAGGTGAAGGATCCTACCATTCGTGCCAATCGCGAGGTTTACCCCGAGCAAGTGCGGGTGAACAAGGTGCTGATGGAATTGGCTGAGGAGTATGGCATCAAGTTGGTTTGCACCAACGACTGCCATTTCGTGGATGAAGATAATGCGGAGGCACACGACCATCTGCTTTGTCTCTCTACAGGTAAGGACTTGGACGACCCTACGCGTATGGTGTATACGAAGCAGGAGTGGTTCAAGACGCGTGAGGAGATGAACGAGATCTTTGCCGATGTGCCTGAAGCGCTCTCCAACACGTTGGAAATTCTGGATAAGGTTGAAATCTACAGCATAGATCATGATGCCATCATGCCTGCCTTCCCAATACCTGAAAGCTTTGGCACTGAGGAAGAATGGCACCAGAAGTTTACCAAAGAGGACCTTTTCCGTGAGTTTACCAGCGATGAGAAGGGGGAGAACCCATTACCTCGGGAACAGGGGGAAGAGAAAATCAGGAAATTAGGTGGCTATGACAAACTTTATCGTATCAAGTTTGAGGGCGACTATCTGGCTAAGTTGGCTTATGAAGGGGCAAAGAAACGCTATGGCGACCCATTGCCAGAGGAGGTGAACGACCGCATCCGCTACGAACTTCACATCATGAAAACGATGGGATTTCCTGGCTATTTCCTCATTGTGCAGGACTTTATCAATTCTGCCCGTGATGAGCTGGGGGTACTGGTAGGACCAGGTCGTGGATCAGCTGCAGGTAGTGTGGTGGCCTATTGTCTGGGTATCACCAAGATAGACCCACTGAAATATGATTTGCTGTTCGAGCGTTTCCTCAATCCCGACCGTATCTCTCTGCCTGATATCGATACCGACTTTGATGACGATGGTCGTGGAAGGGTGCTGCAATGGGTGGAGGATAAATATGGGCATGAGAACTGCGCACATATTATCACGTATTCCACGATGGCGACGAAGAACTCCATCAAGGATGTGGCGCGTGTAGAGAATGTGCCATTGGATATCAGCAATGCGCTCTGTAAAGCCATTCCCGACCGTCTGCCTGACGGTATGAAAATGAATCTGGCTAATGCCATCAAGTGTACGCCTAAATTGCAGGAGGCTGAGTCTTCCGACAATGAGGCGTTGGCGAATACCATCAAATATGCGAAGATGCTCGAGGGACAGGTGCGCGGTACGGGTATCCACGCCTGTGGCTTCATCATCAGTCCTGACCCTATCTCGGATTGGGTGCCTGTGTCCACCGCAGATGATCCTGACTTTAAGGACACTAAGACCAATTGCACGCAGTACGACGGGCATGTGATAGAATCAACGGGTTTGATAAAGATGGACTTTCTGGGTTTGAAGACCCTCTCGGAGTTGAAGGAGGCTTGTGCCATCATCAAGCAACATAGAGGGATAGATATCGACTTAGACAATATCCCTATCGATGACCCGAAGACCTACGAACTCTATCAGCAGGGACGAACCATCGGCACTTTCCAGTTTGAATCGGCTGGTATGCAGAAGTACCTTCGTGAGTTGCATCCTACGGTGTTTGAGGACTTGATAGCCATGAATGCCCTCTATCGTCCGGGTCCTATGGATTACATTCCTTCATTCATTGCTCGCAAGAATGGTAAGGAGGAGATTAAGTATGATCTCCCTTGCATGGAGAAATACCTGAAGGATACCTATGGCATCACCGTGTATCAGGAGCAGGTGATGCTCCTCTCACGCCAGTTGGCTGATTTTACACGTGGTGAGAGTGACGCCCTTCGTAAGGCGATGGGTAAGAAGAAGAAGGACATCGTAGATGCCATGAAGCCTAAGTTCATAGAGGGTGGCAAGAAGAACGGACATAGTCCTGAAATGTTGGAGAAGATTTGGACCGACTGGGAGAAGTTTGCTTCTTATGCTTTCAATAAGTCGCATGCGGCTTGCTATTCTTGGGTGGCTTTCCAGACGGCTTATCTGAAGGCCAACTATCCTGCAGAGTTCATGGCAGCCATCATGAGTCGCAGACGCGACCAGATTACGGAAATCACCAAGTTGATGGATGAGTGTAAGTCGATGGGCATCGCCACATTAGGACCCGATGTGAATGAGAGTTACCTGAAGTTTGGTGTGAATCATAAGGGTGAGATCCGTTTCGGATTAGCTGCCATCAAGGGGATGGGCGATGGGGCTGCTTTGGCCATTATCGACGAGCGTGAGAAGAACGGACCTTTCAAGACCATCTTCGACTTTGTGCAGCGTGTGAATCTGGGTAGTGTGAACCGTAAGGCGATGGAGTCGCTGGTACTGAGTGGGGGATTCGATAGCTTTGGCATTCCTCGTGAAGAATATTTCGCAAGGAATCAGAAAGAGGAGGTGTTCCTGGATACCTTGTTGCGCTACGGACAGAACTATCAGGTGAGTAAGGCGGAGGCGCAGAACTCGCTCTTTGGTGGCTTTGACGACATAGAGATTGCCACTCCACCGATTCCAACTTCAGGCGTGCGTTGGAGTGAGATAGAACGACTGAACAAGGAGCGTGAACTGGTAGGCATTTACCTCTCTGCACACCCACTTGATGAGTATGCGGTGATTCTTCAGGATGTTTGCAATACCACCATGAAAGATCTGGAAGATGAATTGTCTTTGGAGAATAGGGGAGATATCACGATGGGTGGTATAGTGACCAATGTCACCGTCGGAACGACTAAGAAGGGTTATCCTTTCGGAAGGGTGAAGGTGGAAGATTATTCCGACTCTCATGAGTTTGCGTTCTTTGGTGCTGATTGGGCCAAGTTCCAACCGTTCTTCTATGAGCATTCCATCGTTTATATGGTGGGTAAGA
>JAGCFP010000089.1 GCA_017650045.1 Bacteroidaceae bacterium
CTGTGAAGTGTGAAGACTAAAAAAGAATTTGCTATAAAAATACCTACAGATGCTTAAATAAGGAAAGGCTCTTATTACTTAGCGATGCATTTTACAAATAATGATGCGCATTTCTTTGGAATAGGCTTGAATTCCTTGAAGAAAAGTTTGATTATCTTGCAGAATAATTGTATATTTGTAACAATATATATAATTGTAAATGAAGAAGGTACTACTGCCCATAATCGCCTCATTACTATTGATCTGCTCATGTCATCGCAGGCCTGTTTACCCGCCTCAGTTCTATGTGGCAGACAGCTTGGCCTCTGTGCAGCCCGATAGTGCCATTGCACTGCTGGAAGCCCTGAAAGCAGACAGCCCTCAGTGGGACAAGGCCACGCAGATGTACCATAACCTCCTTACCGTCAAGGCTCGTGACAAAGCCTATATCACCCACACTTCCGATAGCCTTATGCTCTCCGTGCTGAACTACTATGAACATGGAGGGGATAAACAATTATTGCCTGAAGCCTATTACTATATGGGTCGCACATACCGTGATATGAACGATGCACCCCGTGCTTTGGAATATTATCAGAAAGCCGTTGATATGATGCCAGGGGAGGAACATCTTAAAATTAAGACCAAGGTATATGCTCAAATTGGATCTTTGTTCTTATATCAGAGATTGTATGATAAAGCCATGAGTGCATTTAAGAATTCATATCAGTGTGATTCAATACTTAAAGATACAGTTGGTATCATATACAACCTGCGAGATATGGCTCTCTGCTATGCCAATACAAATCGGAATGAAATAGGCATAGAATATTTAAAACAAGCTATTGGTTATGCAGAAAACATAAAGAATGAAAGGATGAGCCTGATAGCAAGCTCGCAGTTAGCCAGTTTGTATTTGCAGAGAGGCGACTATGAGTTGGCTTACGATGCAATCAAGCCTTCATTAAATAATATAAATACTGCCAATGTCAGTAGTGTTTATTCTATTGTGGCTTCTGTACATCAGCACCTCAACCATAGAGATTCTGCATCCTATTATTATAATAAATTGTTGGTTTATGGAGATACCTATGCCAAGGCAGAAGCTTACTTCCAATTGGCAAAAATGTCAATAGAAAACTCGAAAGATTCAGAAGTTGTTTCTTTGTTGGATAATTATTATAAACAAGCGGACGCTCGAAAGTCTTTAACAGCAACAGAGACTGTTGCCCAGATGAACTCTCTTTATAATTATCAGCTGTATGTAGACAGAGCCAATAAGGCAATAACTGATCAGAAGAATACACAATTATTAGTTTTGCTTCTGGGTATTTTGTTATTGTTTTTGGTTGCCCTTGGGGTATTACTTTATATGCGCTTCTCATATAACCATAAGCAAAAGTCTCTGGAGTTAGCAAAAGCAAAATTGGAACAAGAAAACCTTCAGAAATTGATTAGTGATCATATTAATACCATCGAACAGCTAAAGACGGACCAAATAGGTCAGTCTATCAATATTGATCAGCTTAATAGTATAATAAAGGAAAAGGAGTTGCTTATAAGCCAATATAGAAACCAGTCAATAGAAATATCCAATCGTTATTTCAAGGAAACATCATGGTATAAGGAAATAATGAACAGATCTATTGATGTGAAGAATCCAAAGTTGTTGAAACCTTTTACAGAGAAAGAGCAGGCAGAGCTTAAGCATGAAGTTTTCAATATATATTCCTCATACATTGATCAGTTAAAAGCGAATCATCCAGAGTTGGATGATGACAAATTGCTGTTGCTATGCCTTGATGCCTTGAAGTTAAAGGGACTTTCCATGGCGTTGTGTTTTGGCTTTACGGATCCGCATGTCATATATACTCGTAAAGCTCGATTAAGAGAAGAATTGGGTTTTGATGCTGATATTGTTACATAATTTTTATCACACATGCTGATAATCATGATGTTTTGAAAGCCATTTGTTACATTATTCTTTTGATGTTATTGTATATTTCTTCTATCTTTGCAACAAGAACCAACATCTAAACGGATATGAAAAAGAATACATTTTTATTATGTGCGTTAATCTTTCTGTCACTTTTACCCTCATGCAGCAGTGACGAGATAACTGATGAAATCTCTACCAGATCAGACATATCAGTTTACGATTTGATGAGAATAGGTGAAGGCAAATTCTATTATTATAGTGGCTTTACTTCTGAAACAACATTTTTCTTGAAGAAAGAGAAAGATGACTGGGTAGAAACCAAACTTGATGAAGAACCAGAGGTTGAATATACTGAAGAAGAGTTGCAGGATGGTATATTGGATGGTCACCTTAGTAGGGATTATTTTCGTATCTTCCCTTATGGAAGAATGATGCATCCAGGCCATTTCTGGTTTGATGGTGGAAAAGTATATAGTGATTATACTGAAATGACAGCTTATTATATAGATTGGCAAAATGCAGACTTTAATTACGCTGAGATATTGCCATTCCTTGACTATATACGCACTATCACAGAAAAGAGTTCTGACATCTTTAAGTCAGAGTATTGGTTCTCTATGCTAAACCACATAGAGATCAGTGAAGGTAATGTCCTTAACATGTCTTTCAGCGAGCATCCCTTACGCTTAGGCCGAGGAGCAGATTACAATTATGTGCTTGAATATGCGGATGAGACGAAACTTGTCATCCGAATTGAGTTCAAAGAAACTCGATTAGGGTGTGATGCCGTTAGACTGATCTATAAGGCTATCTCTCAGAGACCAAAATACTACAAGAACTTCAATTCTAAGGAAGAAGCCAAGCAGTTCATAGACGATATTCTGTCAAAGCTTAAAGAAGAATAAAAACTGTGCAGGTGATGTGCAGAGATTTTCCAAGCTATGGGCACTGTGCCCATAGCTTGGAAATTTTATTTTTCTAGTTAGGAAAATTTTTTTTGCTAACTAGGAAAAAAAATTCTAACGTAAAAAAACTATTTTCTGTGCACATGAAAATCTTTTTTCTGTGCACACACGTAAACCATAGTTTTGCCGTTTTTCATACCTCACTCTCTATTTTACCCTTCACACTTCACAGAAGACGCTTAAACGTCAGATTACCAGAATATAACGAGTGTGAAGTGTTGCGTTTGACTCTTCACAACACTTCACACTTCTTAGATTATGATTGCCCTGATGTGTGAAGAGTGGTGAAGTGTTAGCAAGCACTCTTCACGCAAGTTAATGTATGATATATATAGATTAATAGGCTCTCCGTGAAGTGTGAAGGGTAAAATAGTAAGTGGGCTGTAATTTCTATTCTGGATTTCGGGGAATATGGGAATCAGAGCTTTTGAAACTCACTCTCAAAATTGGGGGTGAAAATACCCTTACCTATATTGGCCCGGATTTCATCAAGCGACCAGAAACGACCACCATCCAGCTCATCACTGGGATGTATATCTCCATCATAGGTAGTGCGGAATACGAAGACCAACTCACGTTCGATGGCAGACTCGAATACATAGTGCATCAGCGAGGTAGGGGTATAATTGGTAATGCCCAACTCTTCTTGGACTTCACGTCGCAAAGCCATCTCTACATTTTCTCCTAAATCTACATGCCCTCCACAAGCAGTGTCCCACTTTCCTGGCTGTATGTCTTTCCAATCAGGACGCTTTTGCAAGTAGAGCTCGCCTTTGGAATTGTACACATGCAGATGCACTACAGGATGCAACAGTTTGCTTCCATTGTGGCATTCACCACGCGTGGCACTTCCTATAATGTTGCCCTCTTCGTCGCAGAGAGGGAAAAGCTCGTTTGAATTATCTTTCATAAAATCTATTATTAAGTTACTATTCTTTTTTCTTTTGCACGATCAAAAGAAAAAGAATCAAAAAGAAAAATCGCCGACAGCATTTTTTCCACTAAAAATCACTCACGTTTTCCTAAAACGCAAAAACTCGCTTCGCTCTACAGTTTGCGTTTTTATACGGAAAACTTTCCCGATTTTCTTAACGCTCCAAAAATGAGGTCGGACAATAACGATGTTCAATGCTCAATGCTCAGGGAATGAGCAACGAGCTGTCGCCATAACTCAGAAAACGGAAATCGTGACTCAAGGCATAGTCGTAGATGGTATGCCAATCACCCTTTACAAAGGCTGAAACCAGCAACAGCAAAGTACTTTGAGGCTGATGGAAGTTGGTAATCATCTGCTTTACGATGCGATACTGATAGCCAGGGGCAATGATGATTTGCGTACTGGTATGCAGCGTTTCCATGCCATGACGATCCAGATATGCAGCTACAGCCTTCAGCGCCTCTACTGAGGAGATTTGTGCAGCGGATTCTGGCAATTCATAGGGTTGCCACTGTTTCACCTTAAGAGCTTCTTCCTCTTGTTCTGGGTGTAGCAACAGCGCTACGCCAATGTGATAGAGCGACTCCAAGGTACGTACGGAGGTGGTACCCACAGCGATGGCTTGTCCTCCATGATCTATGAGTTTTTTGAGGGTACTTCGTGCCACAGATATCCATTCCGTGTGCATCTCATGTCCCTCTATCTCTTCACTCTTCACAGGCTTGAATGTACCAGCTCCTACATGCAGCGTCAATTCTTCCAGTTCCACGCCTTTGTCCTTCAAGGCATCCAGAACTCTCGTGGTGAAGTGCAGTCCTGCAGTAGGTGCAGCCACAGAGCCTTTAATCTTAGAATACACTGTTTGGTAGGTCACCTTATCACTTTCTTGTGTTTCTCTATTTAAATAAGGTGGGATAGGCAATTCGCCAAAAACCTCTAAGATATCAGCAAAGGTCACAGAGGCATCATCCCAACGGAAACCTATCCAATGGCTGGTGCCTACCGCCTCTCCACGCTCTGCACTGAGGGTGATGGCATGACCTTTTATCGTCATCTGGCGCTGCAGCACTTCACCCTTCCACTTCTTGAGGTTGCCCACCAAGCAAAGCCATGCAGCGTGTTCCGTCTGTTGGAAATTCTGCGCATAGTCGGCTGGTTCGATGGGCTCCAAGCAGAATACCTCTATCAACGCTCCTGTAGCCTTGCGGAAGTGCAGGCGGGCCTGAATGACTTTCGTATTATTGAAAACCATCAGTTCTCCTGTCTCTATGTAGTTTGGCAATGAGGTAAATACATCCTCGGTAACTTCCCCATGCTTGTAGAGCAGCAGTTTGGAATGGTCGCGCTTTGGCAGTGGAAACTTCGCTATACGTTCATCTGGCAGCGGATAGTTGTAATCGCTGATTTTAATATGTCTTGGATCTTGATTCATATTCTTGTTTACAAGAAACGCACCATAAAGGTGCGTTTCACTTGTTATTTTTTATTAGCTTTCATTTCTTTCTTCTCCTGAATATAGAAGTAAATGAAGCCAACAATAGCAATGACAGATACCAAAACTGACATAATAATTGCTCCCATTATTTTACCTCCTTTTCTTTTATATCTCGGAGAAACCATAGGCCAAGTCCGAGGGTTAATATTATTGCACAAGATACGATAATATAAACTATCCATCTCTCTTGTATATCACTAAACACAGATGCCAAAAGTACTGCTGTGACCAGATATTTGGCTACATCCATAAGCCATTTTCCAAACTCGTGTTTCATTGATGTTTGTTTTTTACAATTAGTAATTAATGTATATCGACTGCAAAGATAGTGCTTTATTTTTGATTTGAAAAAAAACTAGCATGGTATTTTATATGCGTAAAGTTTGCACTATCTTTGTGGCAAATAACATTAGAATAAATATGAAGATAGGAGATAAAGTCAGATTTTTGAGCGAAGTTGGTGGTGGCACCATCGTGGGTTTTCAAGGTAAGGATATTGCATTGGTGGAAGATGCAGATGGCTTTGCTATCCCCATGCAGGTGCGTGATATTGTGGCCATAGAAACGGATGAGTACAACATGCCAAGTGCTGCAGAGAAACAACGCAGACAAGCAGAACGCGAAGACCAGCTGAAGGCAAAACAGTCGCAACCAGCTGCCCCATACAGGGGGGTAGCAGCTCCTCAGCAATCCTCCACATCACCAAAGACAGGGGTGCAGAAACCTCAGGAAATCAAGGGTGGTGATGTGCTGAATGTCTATCTGGCTTTCGTGCCTGTGGATATGAAGGCCATGAGTACGACCAACTTTGAGACCTATCTGATAAACGATAGTAACTTCTACCTCTATTATACCTATCTTGCTGGTGAGAATGGTTCTTGGAGTGCCCGCTCTCATGGGGTGCTGGAACCAAACACCAAGTTCTTCATTGAGGAATTCGACAAGGCGAGCTTGAACGACTTACAGCGTGTCTGTGTGCAACTGGTGGCTTTCAAGGATGGCAAGGCTTTTGCTCTGAAACCTGCGTGCAGCGTGGAATTACGCATCGATGTGGTGAAATTCTATAAGGTGCATACATTCAAGGATACCGACTTTTTTGAGGAACCTGCCTTGATTTACGACTTGGTGCGTGATGATGTGCCAGTGCGTCAGATGATGGTTAGTGCTCAGGAGATAGAGCAGGCGTTGAAGGAGAAAGCGCGTGAAGAAAGTAAGTCGTTCGACCAGAAGCATGTCAAGGTGCGTAAAGGGATCAATTCCGAGATTGTGGAGGTGGACTTGCATGCTTCCTCATTGCTCGACACGATGGCAGGTATGGATAATGGCGACATCCTGAACTACCAACTTTCCAAGTTCCGTGAGGTGATGGAGCAGTATAAGACGAAGAAAGGACAGCGCATTGTCTTCATTCATGGAAAGGGTGAGGGGGTGCTTCGAAAAGCGGTGCTTCAAGAACTGCGCCAGAAGTATCCTACATGCAGTCATCAAGATGCGTCATTCCAACAATATGGCTTTGGGGCAACGATGGTGATAGTGCATTAATTATTCATTTCTTTTGCTCGTGCAAAAGAAACGAATCAAAGAAAACACGCCGACTGCACTTCCACAGCTAAAATAAAGCACTTTTCTCCTAAGCACTGCAAGACGACCGCTTCGCGCTCTTATTGGTGCAGTGCTTTTAACGGATAAAAGTCCTTTATTTTTATACGCTGTTCCAGTGATGTCGGAATTAATCTGAGATTGATAGTAAATCGGAAATGATACTATCTGAGATAAAGAGACCGCTTTCAGTAAAATGGAGACGGTTCTCTGTTATTAAGAGGCAATTCCTGTCGATGTAAGGTTTGGCCATTTCTAACAGGTAACGAAAGAGTTTTTCGCCAAATTGCTGCCTTAGTTTGGTAAGCTCGATGCCTTTAGCAGTGCGAAGCCCTGTCATCACGAACTCATTGTAGCGCGTAGGCAAGTCTAGTATTTCCCGTTCGAAGACAGGCGTTCCTTCAGCGATGCCTTGAATGTATCTTTCCAAGTCTGCCACATTCCACTGACGGGAAATACCATCGTAGGAGTGTGCTGAGGCTCCGCATCCTAAATAAGGGATGTCTTCCCAATAGGAGGAATTATGGCGAGAATGATAGCCTGGCAAACAGAAATTGGATATCTCGTAATGCTCAAAGCCAGCTGATTTCAATGTATCCATAAGCATCTTGAAGAAAAGCAGACTTTGTTCCTCTTCAACTTCCTGAATCTGCTGCTTCTCACGAAGTTTCCAGAGGGCAGTACCTTCTTCATAGGTGAGTGAATAGGCAGAAATATGCTGCACTCCCAAGGCAACTGCTTGTTCCAAATCGTACTGCCATTGAACTTCTGTTTCTCCAGGTAATCCATAAATCAGATCTATGCTTATATTATGAAATCCTGCATCCTGACAGCGTTTCACGGCACTGATAGCTTCCTCTGCAGTGTGTCTGCGATTCAGCAGTTTTAGTGAATCATCATTGAAAGTCTGAATGCCAATGCTGAGACGATTGACGGGAAGAGTGGCGAGCATCTTTACATAGTGTTCTGTCAGGTCGTCAGGATTAGCCTCTATGGTGATTTCCTCACAAGTCCCTAAACCATACACTTTTCCAATTTCGCTAAAAAGCTTTTCCAATTCTGTCCGTTGAAGCAGTGAAGGGGTTCCACCTCCCAGATAAATGGTCTTAACTGCTTCCCCCTTCAGATATTCCTTCCGTTGCCTCAGTTCTCGACACAAAACACCCACATACGCCCCACGATATTTCAAGAGCGTGGAAGAGTAGAAATTGCAATAGATACAGCGTTTCTTGCAGAAGGGGATATGTAGGTAAATGCCTGCCATGTGTTGATTAAGGATTTGAGATTAAGAAAAGAGGTTGGCTGCATGATACTTCTTCGTAATTCTCACGTCTGAAAGCTAAGTAAAAAACTAAGTCTTTAGTATTCCAACCTGACTTCAAAGGTATTTTTCCCCCGCAGTCGGCTCTTCTCGATCCGTCAAGCAGGTAGATACTCGTTTTTTGTACTTTGTGGTGGATGAAGAACATTGCTACGTCTGAAGGTTCTGCATTCCCAATGCCGCTGTTGTCATCCCAAGTCAGCAGCAACATTCCCTCTTCTTCTTTTAGGGAAATGTTTGGAGCAGGTAGCAGGGTGCCCAAGGACACCATGATGCGCTGGTAGTTCAGCAGGTAGTCACCGTCCACTTCTTTTATTGCATGGTGTAGTAAGTAAGACATGGCTGCATTGTAGGCAGTGTGTTGCTGTGCTAATACTTTATATCCTATGTTAAAGAAAGGTATGGCCGACAAAATGAACTCGTTGACTAATGCAAACTTCTTACGTTGCTTCATTTGTCCTTCCGACCGTTTATCATGATGGCTGGCAGGTGCAGCTCTAAGAAAGTTCTTTCCGTTTCTACGGTAGCCTATCACACCGCCTAATTGACCTTCTACATCTCCTAAAATACCTTTTTTTATTCTTGCCATGAATATTTGAGTTAAGTAATACGTTACGAAGGTAGGGAAAAAATATGATACTTCTAACATCATCCTAATAAAAAACGTTATTCATTCGGTATTTTTATGGTTTTTAGACGTTAAATAGATACTATTAGCGTATAAATAGCGAATAAATAACAATATATTACCCTATTTTATTGCTTTGTTATTCATTAGATATTCTTTTATTTTTGTGTCTGAAAAAAACTTCTTATTTTTGCAATTAATTACAAATTCTGAGACATGTTTTATAAACTCATTGAAAAAAAACGGGACGAATGGTTTGCTTCTGAGGAATGTACCGTTAAAGAACTGCTAAAATTTATAATAATGCGGGGGATGATGCGTGATGCTCAGTTGGAAGCTATAAAGACATATCTCTTTTTGAAAATTGCATGTAGGAACAAACCTCTGTGGGAATTGTTCTTAAACGGCATGTTTAATGACATGAATGTTGAGGAATTAGAACTAACAGAGAATGTACGGCAGATTTTTAACAACAATAAGGCTGCAATAGCTCTTTTTCAATATGCTCGTCTGAAGGATAAAAAAGGCAAACAGCTTGCTCCTGAATTGGAGTCATATATCAAGCAGCATGCAGACGAGATAGATTTTGAGGCTGCTTTCAAAAAGATATTCTATGGTGTCAGCTATACAGATTATCTGTTCAGCCTACCTATGGGTGCTGGCAAAACTTATTTGATGGCTGCATATATCTATCTTGATTTGTACTTTGCACAAAATGAACCAAACAACCCTTGTTTTGCCCATAATTTTATGGTGATGGCTCCATCTGGTCTGAAATCCTCGATAGTGCCCAGCTTGAAGCATATCAAGGAGTTTGACCCCTCATGGATTATCCCAGAGCCTACAGCCACTCAGTTAAGACGTCTGATTAAGTTTGAGATCCTTGACGAGCAAAAGACTGCCAATAAAAGCAACCAGATCAAGAATCCCAATGCTCAGAAAATCAACAACCACCAGCCTTTAGAGGACTTGATGGGATTGGTGGCTATTACCAATGCTGAGAAAGTTATATTGGATCGTTACAATACAGATCAAGACCCTTCGCTCTTCACAGAAGAAGAATTAAAGAAAATCGAACTGGCTAATGAGTTGCGTGATATCATTGGTGTATTGCCTAATCTTGCTATTTATATTGACGAGGTACATCACGCAGCTGATGGAGAAATCAAGTTAAGACAGGTAATAACTAGCGAATGGACAAAGAAGAATATGTTTAACTCTGTTCTCGGCTTCTCTGGTACACCTTACTTAGAGAGTGCAGAACGATTAAACTTTTCAGAAGAGTTCTCCATCAAGAACACAGATCTGGCCAATGTTGTTTATTACTATCCATTGATTGAGGGTATTGACAACTTCCTGAAGAATCCTGATGTTAAGTTTACGGATAATAACACGGAAACAATTGTCACTAATGGCGTTAAAGAATTCCTCGAAAAGTATGGTGATTTGGTTTATGCGAACGGCACTTGTGCAAAGTTGGCCATCTATTGTGGTCAGATAGAGACTTTGGAGGAAATCATTTATCCGTTGGTAGCAGAAATAGTTTCATCATACGGACTGAATCCCACCGATGTCATTCTGAAATATCATGGTGGTAACAAAGAATACCCGCAGCCTGAAGGTTCAAAAACGGCATTTGCATCGTTAGATACAACCTTATCCAAGATAAAGATCATACTGCTTGTTCAGATTGGTAAGGAGGGATGGGACTGCAAGAGCCTGACAGGTGTTATACTACCACAGAAAGGCGTATGCCCTACGAACATGGTGCTGCAAACGAGTTGCCGATGCCTGCGCCAAGTGGTAAAGAATAGTAAGGAAACGGCACTTATTTGGCTCAACAAGTTTAATGCCGATAAGCTGAATCGCCAGTTAGAGCAACAGCAGAATATCACGTTGAAAGAGTTCAGCAACAAGTCTTCTTCTGGTTCGAAAATGATTGAGCGTTTCTCTCGTATGGAACACATGAAAGTGCCTCCCATTGACTTCTATCAGCTAAAAGTCAGCTACGAAACACTCATCATAGATGATGCCAACAATCCTGCAAAGCGACTCCAAGATGACCGTGTGCTGGCCCTTTCGGACATCTCTTTGGTACATCAGCAGGATATGGAGGGCAAGGAGATTAAGACTTATGAGCAGGAAAATGAAGAGAATGTAAGAACGTCATTCCGCTGGTGGTTACAACAGATAGCAAAAGAGAGTTTTGGTACATTGACGGTATCAGACCTCAAATCGTGCGAGAAGGAATTAAAAGACATCTTCGCTAAGATTACAACAGAGAAAGATGATGCCACTATTGAGAACAACAAGTTTAATCATCAGCGCATACGTTCTTTGATCCGTCAGGCATTTGCACCTATACGTGATTTCAAAGTGACGGAAGAGGTGGTGCCAGAGCAAGCTAATCTCTTACAGATTGAGAAATTCATTTCGCCAGTTGAGAATAGTGAAAAGTTCTATCCTGATCAGCAATCAGTCAATGAGATAATAACATGGGATGCAAAACCACCTCAGCAGGAGTTAACCCCAGAGCAAAAGGCCAAAATAGAAGAACTGAAAGCTATGGGCGTAGATGTCTCAGCACTCCTTAAGCCCAAGACTGATCCTTATCCAGAAAGAAATCAGACTTATCATTACCTTCCTTATCGCTTTGATAGTGGACTGGAGATGCGTTTCCTTTCAGAAGAAATACTTCCACTCATCAAGGATAAGGACCTCGAAGTATATTTCAATGGTGACGATACGCTAACAGAGTTCAAAATAAACTGCTATGCGAAGTCGGGTAATAAATGGCAGTACAGAGGTAAATATGTGCCTGACTTCCTGCTGATTAGTCGCAATGCGGCCAAACAAATAGACAAAGTTATCATCATCGAGACCAAAGGTGAAGGCTTTGCTGCAAAGTTCAAGGATCGTCTTGACTTCATGCAGAATGAGTTCGTTCAGAAGAATAATGATGCTTTCGGATACAAACGCTTCGACTTCCTTTATCTGGAAGATACGCTCTCTGCAGAACAGCGTAGGAAGAAGACCATCCAGGCAATCAATGACTTTTTTAACATGTAAACAAATAAAGCTATGGCTATAAAATACGTCCCCTATTTCCCTAACACGCTTGAAGGACAGGCGATATTAGACAACTTTGTGCGTACAAAGCGAGTGCTCCGTTATCGAGACAACGACCAAGTAATAGACCGCATACAACGAGGTATGTCCCTCTATGAGATGGAGCTGAAAGAGCAAATTGGCAAGAATCCCAATCATAATATGGTCATACGAGGCGAGTGCCTTTCTGCTTGTGCTTATCTGAGGGATAAGGGAATCTTTGTAGATCTCATTTATGTGGATCCTCCTTTTGCAAGTGGTGCCGATTATGCCAAAAAGGTATATATACGTCGTAATCCGAAGGTCGCTGCAGCCATAGCTCAGGCAGAAAGCGAACTTGACATTGAGGAACTGAAAGCTTTTGAGGAAAAGATGTATGGTGATGTATGGGACAAAGAGCGTTACCTCAATTGGATGTACGAGAACTTGATGGCAATGAAGAGCATCATGAGCGACGAGGCCAGCATCTATGTGCATCTGGATTATCACATAGGACACTATGTAAAGATTCTGATGGATGAAATATTTGGGGAAGACAATTTTAGAAATGAAATAATTTGGCATTATACGAACAAGATGAGTGGAACAACAAGCCCTCATGATTTTGTGTGTGAACATGATACGATTTTCCGTTATACTAAAAATTCAGAATACTTGTATAATGTAATTACAGAAATAAGAGACGAACCTGTAAAGCAGAGCAAACGAGTAAAAGTTGACGGAAAAAATATGCGTGCTCGCGACGAAGAAGGGAATATCATATATGAGATTTCAACAGAAAAGAAAGTTAAAGATGTATGGGAGATCCCTTATATTGCTTCAACAGATTCACAGCGTGTTGACTATTCCACTCAGAAACCAGAGGCCCTGTTAGAGCGAATCATCAAAGCCAGTTCCAATGAAGGTATGCTTGTTGCAGACTTCTTTGGAGGTAGCGGTGTGACTGCCGCAGTTGCTAATAAGTTAGGACGTAACTTTATCCATTGCGATATTGGCATTAATAGCATGCAAACCGCGAGAGACAGATTGCTGGCAGATAAAGCAGAATTTGAGGTACTGGAAATAAAGGACGGCGTTTCGCTCTATCGCAATCCTGTTCAGACGATGGATAAGCTCAAAAGCCTTATTCAAGGCTTGCGAAATGAAGATGCATTAGATAAATTCTGGGAAGGCAGCATCGTTGATACCAAATATGGCATGATGCCCGTCTATCTGCCTAATCTGATGGATAGTAGTACCCGTCTGCTTGATAAGGTACTGATGAATCGTATAATCCGTGAGGCTTTACCTGATCTCCCTGCCGACACCCAGCGCGTCATCGTATATTATATCGACATTACGGATAAGCAAGAAATAGAGCATTTCATCAAAGAGGAGAACAATCAGACCACAATCGAGATTGAACTGCGAGATCTGAAGCAGGTGCTTGATGAAGTAGTAGTAGAAGATGAAGCCGAATGGGAAGTCTCAGAAACACATGATGCCCTTTGGACTGGATGGAAGGTGGAAATCAAGAGTTTCCACAGTGACTGTGTTCTCCGCAAGATAGAAGAAGTAAACCTGAAAGCCCAGCAACAAGTGCTACAGCAGAAGGCTAAGGGCAAAGAAAAGGAGTTCAAACCTATCGTCATTAGCGATGAGGGATTAGAAACCATCGAATGGATCAGCCTCGACAGTACCAATGCAGACAAACAGGCTCCCTGGCAAAGTGATACAGAAATCAAGATAGACCGTCTGGGCTATGTTATCCGCAATGGTGTGAAGACCCAAGACTTCTGGGATGCCATCATCAAGTGTGACAGCAAACCCCTCCGCATGAAGATTCGCAATATCTGTGGGGATGAAACAACCTATATTATTAAATAGATTTCAAAAAGATATAAATGTTAGTAGAACTTTCAATTATTATTCATATTTTTGTCAGAAAAGAATAGTCATGGGTAATACTGTATATTTGCGTCAATTGAAGATAAAGGACTATAAATCCTTTTGTGGAGAAAATATATTTAACTTTGCTGTAAAAGGGAAAAATAATAAATATAGATTGCCACAGTGTATTGTTTTCTTGGGTGACAATGGTACAGGGAAAACAAATCTTTTAAAAGTCATAGCTAATTTAGTACCAGAAAAGGTAAGTGTAAAAGATTTGCCAAATAATCCTGCTATACCTGATCTCTATGTCACATTGGAAATACATAAGGAAGGAGAAATGCAAAAAGAGAAGAAAGTGATGTATCGTCCTCATGTTATTGATAGATATAAAGGTGACTATAGTAATGAAATGAGTTTTGTAGTCTATCATGGGAATGTTAGAAAGATGTCAAAGCAAGAATTTTCTACACTTAATTCTACAGAAGGAGAAACAATTATTGATGGAAAGAAGTTCTTATTAAGTACAGATGCACATCTTGCTTATTCTGGTTCTACTAATAGTGTTGAGTGGGATGTTCCAGAATTGGAGGAGTTGAATCTGTTTGCCTATGGAGTCAATCGTTTTTCTGATACCAAAAGGAATCTTAAATCAGAGAATGTTGTTGAAACATTGTTTTTTAATGGGAGACCCTTAATTAATTTTGAAGAGTGGTTATTGCAGTTGGAAATCGCCAAGAAAGATAAGTCTCAAAAAAACAGAGCAAATAGTAGGATCAATAAGATAAAAGACATACTTAAAAGATCAAGATTATTTCCAGAGATTTCGGATTATGTGGTGTCCTTTGATGATGATTTGAATTCGAGTGTTAGGTTTAGGACTCCTAATGGAGACTTTCATATTAATGAGCTAGGATATGGATATCAATGCATGTTATCATGGGTGTTTGATTTCATAAAGAAGATGTTTGATAAGTATCCAGATTCAGAGGACCCTTTATCAGAGCCTGCCGTACTATTGATTGATGAATTGGATTTACATTTGCATCCTCAATGGCAACGACACGTTTTGAAAGATTTGTGTCAGCTTTTTCCTAAAACACAAATAATAGTGACAACTCATAGCCCTTTGATTATACAATCAGCAGATAGTATGAATCTTTATATATTAAGAAATGAAGGTGGGGTGACAAATGTCACTTCTTATGACTATCAGACATTTCAAGGTTGGAGTATAGAGGAAATATTGAGTGAATTAATGGAGCTGAATACCAATCTTAGAAGTGATGAGTACCAAAAACTTAGAGATGAGTTTGAGCATGCAATGAATACGGAAGATGTAAATAATGGTATTAAGATTTATGAAAAGTTGAAGAAAATGCTTCACCCATCTAGTGAAGAAAGAACAATCTTGGATTTGGACATAGCACAGTTGAAAGGAACGATAAATGATTAAACTAACACTTCCTGATAAGCCACGGGAATTAACAGAAGAAATGCAGAAGTCTCTAACAGAGAACTTTAAAGCTAATCCGAAATCCAGAGTGTGGGATAAAGATTGGATTAAAAGACCGTTGCTTGAAATGACAAATGGAAAATGTGCATACTCTGAGATGATGTTGAATGAAGAGGGGAAGTGGGCTCAGATAGAACATATTCATCCAAAGAGTAAATATCCCGATGAAGTGGTTGAATGGGGAAACTTAGTGCCTTGTAGTAATGTTTGTAATGCTAAGAAAGGAAAACTTGATACGAAGAAGATACCCATTGTTAATCCATTGATTGATAATCCAAAGGATTATTTTTTTATTGTGAATGGTAGATTATGTGTGAAAGATCCTAAGTGTAAGAAAGCGATAAATACTTTAGAGTATTGTGATTTAAATAATATTAGCCAGTTTAGAAAAATAAGAATAAGATTGGAGAACAATTTCCGTAATCGTTTGACTGAAATCTGCGATAATGTTGTAAAAGATAGTACATATTGGGCAGTAAAGTTGAAATTGTTAATGGAGAGTTGTGGCAGGAAACATGCTTATTCTTCAACATTGTCAACATGTGTTCTTTATGATGAACATTACCTTAAAATAAAGAAATTCCTTATTGATGAAAAAATATGGAATACTGATTATGATACTTTTGAAAAAGAAATGTTATTTTGCGCATTGCCTAAACCAATGTAGATAGCATATTGGGAAGAATGAATGATGCTAAGAATAGCGAAAAGATATTTGCACAAAAATGTATCTTTGTCAAAACAAAATAACTAACTATGAAGACACAGTTGCTTACTATCGCCTTGAGTGCTTTATGTCTGACACTCAATGCTCAAAAGAATGAATGGCAAGACCCGCAGGTAAATGCGGTGAATCGTTTGCCAATGCATACCCATTTCTTTGCATACGAAAACCAGTCGCGTGCCGATGGTGGAGAGATGGAAGCAAGTTCCAATTTCATGACACTGAACGGTACGTGGAAGTTCCATTGGGTAAAGGATGCAGACCAACGGCCGATGGATTTCTACCAAGTGGGTTACAACGATGGCGGCTGGGACAAAATGCCTGTGCCAGGTGTATGGGAACTCAACGGCTATGGAGATCCTCTGTATGTGAATATTGGCTATGCATGGATGAATCAGTTTACGAGCAATCCGCCTGAGATACCTGTCAAGAATAACCATGTAGGCTCTTACCGCAAGGAAATCACAGTACCTGCCAGTTGGAATGGCAAGCAGATTATTGCCCACTTTGGCTCTGTGACAAGTAACATCTATCTGTGGGTGAATGGCCGTTTCGTGGGATACAGCGAGGACAGCAAACTGGAGTGTGAGTTTGATCTCACGCCTTACTTGAAGGTGGGGCAAAAGAACCTTATCGCTTTCCAAGTGTTCCGCTGGTGCGATGGCACTTATTTGGAGGACCAGGATTTCTTCCGCTTCTGCGGCGTAGGACGCGACTGCTATCTCTATGCCCGTAACAAGATGCATATCAGTGACATCCGCATTACTCCTGATTTGGACGCACAGTATAAGGATGGTACGCTGGATATCAAATTGCAAACGGTGGGCAGTGGTAACATTGATCTGGAGCTTCTGGATGCCAGTGGTAAGAGCGTGGCCAATCAAACTGTGAAGGCTGCTGCTGCTCAAAATGTGAAGTTGGCCGTGAGCAACCCAAGCAAGTGGACTGCCGAGACACCTTATTTATATACATTGCGAGCTAAATTGATGCAAGGCACTAAGGTGCTGGAGGTAATTCCTATAAAGGTGGGCTTCCGCAAGATCGAGATCAAGGATGCTCAGGTATTGGTAAACGGCCAACCAGTGCTCTTCAAGGGTGCCGACCGTCATGAACTGGATCCAGATGGTGGCTATGTGGTATCTAAGGAACGCATGCTGCAGGATATTCAGATTATGAAGAAGTTCAACCTTAATGCTGTGCGTACTTGTCACTATCCAGATGATAGCTATTGGTATGACCTGTGTGATCAGTATGGTATCTACATGGTGGCTGAGGCTAACATCGAGAGTCATGGTATGGGTTATGGCGAGGCTACACTTGCTAAGCGTGCTGATTTTAAGAAGGCGCACATGGAGCGCGACCAGCGCAATGTGCAGCGCAACTTCAATCATCCGAGCATCATCTTCTGGTCGCTTGGAAATGAGGCCGGCTATGGCGAGAACTTCGAGGAGACTTATAAGTGGACAAAAGCAGAAGATCCCAGTCGCCCTGTGCAGTATGAGCGTGCGGGTTATGAGGGTTTGTCGGACATCTATTGCCCGATGTACCTGAGTCCTGATGGGGCTGTGAGATACAGCGAGGATGCAACCAAGAACAAGCCGCTGATTCAATGTGAGTATGCTCATGCTATGGGCAACTCTGAGGGTGGTTTCAAGGAGTATTGGGAGATTATCCGCAAGTATCCGAAATATCAGGGTGGCTTTATCTGGGATTTCGTGGATCAATCTATTCGCTGGACAGGCAAGAACGGTAAGATGATCTATGCTTATGGTGGTGATTTCAATAAGTTTGATGCCAGTGATCAAAACTTCTGTGATAATGGTTTGATCAGTCCCGACCGCGTGCCTAATCCGCACATGTATGAGGTAGGCTATTATTATCAGAACATCTGGACCAAGGCAGTGGATATTGATAAAGGCCTTGTGAGCATCTATAATGAGAACTTCTTCCGTGACCTTTCTGCTTACTATCTGGAGTGGACCGTGATGCACAATGGCGAGCCTCAGCGTAGTGGACGGGTAGAAGATTTGAAGGTAGGACCACAGCAGACGGTGGAAATCACTCTGCCAATCGGTGGGCATTGTCAGCATTGCGAGTGGCTGCTTAATGTATCCTATAAACTGAAGAATGCAGAAGGTTTGCTTCCTGCTGGTTTTGAGGTTGCAAAGGACCAGTTGGTTATGAATCCATTCCAAGGTGTTTCGATGGACTTCCACCATGTGGAGGCTGTAAATATGGACGTGGAAACTCCGACTGTTTGGGATAATGATCGCCGTTACCTTATTGTAGAGAACAACGACTTCCGCATGGAGTTCAGTCGTCAGACGGGATTCTTGGTAAAATATGCACTGAATGGTCAGGATATCCTGAAAGAAGGAGAGGCTCTGACACCGAACTTCTGGCGTGCTCCAACTGACAATGATTTCGGTGCTCGTCTGCAGACACGCTATGCTGTCTGGAAGAATCCAACGTTGAAACTGACCTCTCTGAATCAGAAGACGAATGACGATGGTATGGTAGTGGTGGAAGCAGCTTATGAGATACCTGAAGTGCAAGGCAAGTTAGATATGACTTACATTATAAATAATGTGGGTGCCGTGAAAATCACACAGAAGCTGACTGCAGACAAAGAGGCAAATATTTCTGATTTCTTCCGTTTTGGTATGCAACTTCCTATGCCTCGAAGCTTCGAGAACATTGAATATTGGGGACGCGGACCTGTGGAGAACTACATAGATCGTAAGGACAATGCATTGATAGGCATATATAACCAGACGGTGACAGAGCAGTTCTATCCATATATCCGTCCGCAGGAAACAGGTACGAAGACCGATATCCGTTGGTGGCACATGACTGACGCTACCGGACGTGGTATTGAGGTGGTTTCTGAAGAACCGTTCTCAGCATCAGCCCTCCACTATACGATTGAATCTCTTGATGAGGGAGTGGCTAAGCATCAGATGCACTCTCCAGAAGTGGAAGAGGCTGATCTGACGAACTTACTCATAGACAAAGTGCAGATGGGACTGGGGTGTATCACCAGTTGGGGAACTTTACCACTGGAACAGTATCGCCTGCCATTCCAGGACTATGAATTCACGTTCATCATCAGTCCGTTGAGCCATCCACAGTATCATGGAATGTAATTTCAGGAAATGAAAAAGGCGTTTGGCATATCAGAAATGCTGGCAAACGCCTTTTTTCTTACTGTATTTTTAATAAAAAGGAGTAAAGGTTTGCATTTGTGGCAGATAATAGTTAACTTCGGGCGCTCAATTTTATAGCATTCACTTTAAATCATATAAGTTCATGAAAGTTTATCAAACAAACGAGATCAAGAACATTGCCCTGCTTGGAAACTCAGGCGCGGGTAAGACCACCCTCACAGAGGCGCTGCTCTTTGAGAGTGGTATCATTAGACGTCGTGGTAAAGTAACGACCAAGAACACAGTCAGCGATTATTTCCCCGTGGAGCAGGAATATGGTTATTCCGTATTCTCAACTGTTTTCCATGTAGAAAACAATGGTAAGAAACTGAATATTATCGACTGCCCAGGAAGTGATGACTTCGTAGGTGCTGCAGTGACTGCCATGAATGTGACGGATGCTGCCATGTTGCTCATCAATGGTGCAGTTGGTCCTGAAGTTGGAACGCAGAATCAGTTCCGCTATACAGATGCATTGAAGAAACCTGTGATTTTCGTAGTTAACAAGCTTGACAGTGAGAACTGCGATTTTGATCAGGTATTGGAGAAACTGAAGGAGACTTATGGATCTAAGGTTGTTCCTGTACAGTATCCTATTAATCCAGGTGCCAACTATAATGCCATGATTGATGTACTGAAGATGAAGAAGTACTCATGGGGTGAAGAAGGTGGTGCTCCTACAATAGAGGATATCCCTGCTGGTGAGATGGCAAAGGCTGAAGAATGGCATAATACGTTGATTGAAGCTGCCGCTGAGCATGATGATGCTTTGATGGAGAAGTTCTTTGATACGATGGAGCTTTCTGAGGAAGAGGCTGTGGAAGGTATCCGTAAGGGTCTGGCATCTCGTGGCATGTTCCCTGTTTGCTGCGTTTGCGCAGGTAAGGATATGGGTGTTCATCGCCTCATGGAATTCCTTGGGGATGTGGTTCCACTCGTGAGCGATATGCCTGCTGTGAAGAATACACATGGTGAGGAAATCACTCCTGATCCAAACGCTCCAACCTCATTGTATTTCTTCAAGACTGGTGTGGAGCCTCATATTGGTGAGGTGCAGTACTTCAAGGTGATGAGTGGTACAGTACGCGAGGGTGATGACCTGACTAATGCCGACCGTGGTTCTAAGGAGCGCATCGGCCAGTTGTTCTCTTGTGCTGGTTCTATTCGTGATAAGGTGGAAGCTATGGCTGCTGGTGATATCGGCTGTACAGTGAAGCTGAAAGATGTGCATCTGGGCAATACACTGAATGGCAAGGATGTGGATAATCGTTTTGACTTTATCAAGTATCCTAATTCTAAGTATTCTCGTGCCATCCGTCCAACTAATGAGGCTGAGATGGAGAAGATGATGACACTGCTCAACCGTATGCATGAGGAAGATCCAACGTGGGTTATCGACCAGTCTAAGGAATTGCGTCAGACCATCGTTAATGGACAGGGTGAGTTCCACCTTCGTACGTTAAAGTGGCGTTTAGAGAATAACGAGAAACTGTCTATCGTTTATGATGAGCCTCGTATTCCTTATCGTGAGACTATCACAAAGGCTGCCCGTGCAGATTATCGCCACAAGAAGCAATCAGGTGGTGCTGGTCAGTTCGGTGAGGTTCACTTGATTGTAGAACCTTATACCGAAGGTATGCCAGAACCTGATACTTATCGTTTCGGTGGTCAGGAATATAAGATCAATGTGAAGGGTAAAGAAGAGATTCCATTGGAGTGGGGAGGTAAGGTCGTCTTCATTAACGCTGTGGTTGGTGGTGCTATTGATGCCCGCTTCATGCCTGCTATCCTGAAGGGTATCATGTCTCGTATGGAACAAGGTCCGCTGACAGGCTCTTATGCTCGTGATGTACGCGTCATCGTTTATGATGGTAAGATGCACCCAGTGGATTCTAATGAAATCTCCTTCATGTTGGCTGGTAGAAATGCCTTCAGTACTGCATTCCGCGAGGCAGGTCCTAAGATCCTGGAGCCTGTATATGATGTAGAAGTGTTGGTTCCTGCCGACTATATGGGTGATGTGATGAGCGACTTGCAGGGTCGTCGTGCCATGATTATGGGTATGGATAGCGATTCTGGTTTCCAGAAATTGGTGGCTAAGGTGCCATTGAAGGAAATGTCTTCTTATTCAACCGCATTGAGCTCTCTGACAGGTGGTCGCGCTTCTTTCAACATGAAGTTTGCAAGCTATGAGCTGGTACCAACCGATGTTCAGAATAAGTTGATTAAGGAATTCGAGGAGAAAGAACAGGAAGAGTAATCTTTCTTATCCAGAAATCTGTTTATAAAGTCGCTGCCGTAGGCTTATGCTTATGGCAGCGATTTCTATTATGTGCTAATAAAATGAAAAAACACTTTATTTCTTAAAAAAATAGCGCAAAAAGCTAAATTGTAAATTTATTTTAGTTATTTTTGCTTCAAGATTTAACAATTTAAGATGAAAAAGAGAACGATTTGGATATTGGGTATTGTGATGGGGGCTTCTTTCCTTATCTTGCTCTTTCTGCAAATCAGTTATATAGAGGAGATGGCTAAGATGCGCAATGAGCAGTTTGACGAATCTGTTAAGCGCGCATTAATGTCGGTCTCAAAGGATGTGGAAGCAGAGGAGATGGAGAGATGGCTTCGAGAAGATCTCTCTTCTGCAGAGAAGAATGGATGGACAGACTCTCAGAACAGACAGTCTTCTCAGAGTTATATCACTGCTCCGGATGGCTCTAAAATAGAATTGAGGCCGTTCTCAGGAGTACAACAGGATTTCCCCAGTGGGGTAGTGATATCACGAAACCATGGTGCAAGGACTATTCCACAGACTTCAAGGACAATGGCAGATATGTTGAAAAACCGTTACCTTTATCAGAAAGGCTTGATGGAGGAAGTGGTTTGGGAGATGATATACTATGCCAGCGACCGTCCGCTCTATGAACGTGTGAACTATGTAAATTTAGATCAGTATCTGAAGTCGGGATTGGCTGACAATGGTATTAATCTGACTTACCATTTCAAATTGGTGGATGCAGACGGAAGGGAATTATACCGTTGCTCTGACTATACGGATGAAGGAAGTAAGAATGCGTATTCCCAGCCGTTGTTCCTAAATGATCCGCCAGCAAGGATAAGTACATTGCAAGTACATTTTCCTGGTAAGTCGAATTACATCTTCGATTCTGTGAGTTTCATGATTCCGTCTGTCATCTTTACGGTGGTATTGCTGGTGACTTTCATCTTTACCATCTATACGATCTTCAGACAGAAGAAATTGACGGAGATGAAGAACGACTTCATTAACAATATGACTCATGAGTTTAAGACACCTATTTCAACGATCTCGTTGGCTGCTCAGATGCTCAACGATCCTTCTGTGTCGAAATCGCCAGCGATGTTCCAGCATGTGTCTGGTATCATAAATGATGAGACGAAACGCTTGAGGTTCCAAGTGGAGAAGGTGTTGCAGATGTCTATGTTCGACAGACAGAAAGCCACGTTGAAGATGAAGGAAGTGGATGCCAATGAGCTGATTTATGGGGTGGTAAATACCTTCCATCTGAAAGTGGAGAAATTTGGTGGTGAGATAGAGACAGAATTGGATGCAGATAATCCATTCATCTTTGTGGATGAAATGCATATCACGAATGTAATATTCAATCTGATGGATAATGCTGTGAAATACCGCAATCCAGAGGTTGCCCTCCGATTAAAGGTACGTACGTGGAATGAGTCTGACAGATTGCTGATATCCATTCAAGACAATGGTATTGGCATTAAAAAAGAAGACTTGAAAAAGATATTTGAGAAGTTCTATCGAGTACATACAGGGAATGTGCATGATGTGAAGGGCTTCGGATTGGGACTGGCTTATGTGAAGAAAATCATTACTGATCATAAGGGAACAATTAAGGCGGAAAGTGAACTGAATGAAGGAACGAAATTCATCATTTCTTTACCGCTAGTTAAGGATTCTGATATTACTAACTAAAAACAATAGAATTATGGAAGAGAAATTGCGTATCCTATTGTGCGAAGATGACGAAAATCTTGGCATGCTTTTGAGAGAGTACTTGCAAGCTAAAGGCTATGCTGCAGAGTTGTATCCTGATGGAGATGCCGGTTATAAGGCATTCCTGAAGAATAAGTATGATATTTGTGTGTTCGATGTGATGATGCCAAAGAAGGATGGATTCACATTGGCACAGGAAGTACGTGCTGCTAATTCAGAGATTCCTATTATATTCCTGACTGCAAAGACATTGAAGGATGATATTCTGGAAGGCTTTAAAATTGGGGCCGATGATTATATCACCAAGCCTTTCAGTATGGAGGAACTGACATTCAGAATTGAAGCTATACTTCGTCGTGTACGTGGAAAGAAGAATAAGGAGAGCAGCGTTTATAAGATTGGAAAGTTTACCTTCGATACCCAGAAGCAGATCCTGTCATTGGGAGAGAAACAGACGAAACTTACGACGAAGGAATCTGAACTTCTGAGTTTACTCTGTGCGCATGCCAATGAAATCTTACAGCGTGATTTTGCCTTGAAGACTATTTGGATAGATGACAACTACTTCAATGCCCGTAGCATGGATGTTTATATCACGAAACTGCGCAAGCATCTGAAGGAAGATGATACCATTGAGATTATCAATATCCACGGAAAAGGCTATAAGCTGATTACGCCAGAGAAGGAAGTCTGAAAAAGGTTATGAAAAAAGAAGAGGGGGATAATCAACGATCCCCCTCTTCCTTTTAATGTTGTTTGTTGGCAATTAGTCAACGTATTTCTTATTCAGCCAAATGTGCAGAATGAGACCAATGATCATTACTCCTACAGAACCAAACAGAATGACGTTATTGTTGACATTTCCAGTAAACTCGCAAGCAACGAGTACAATTGCTGCCAAGATAATCAATAATACACCTAAATGTTTCATCTTATAAATATTTTTAATTGTTATTATTATAATCTCTCTAGCTAAATCAATTACAAAGAAAGTTATAATTATTCAATGAAAGAAATTATTTTGCGAAAAAATGCTCCTTGACCCCTAAATTTCTTTTATAGATGGTATTTGCGTCATGTTTTTGATAAATAAACATGGAGAAGTTTGGTGGAACTAAATAAAAACTCTATCTTTGCACCGCAATTTTTAAAACATATTTTAATTTTATTACAAGTAAGTATGAATAAGTACGAAACCGTTTTCATTTTAACTCCCGTTTTGTCTGATGATCAGATGAAGGAAGCGGTAGAAAAATTCAAAGGCATCCTTACAGATGATGGTGCCAAGATTGTGAATGAAGAAGGCTGGGGACTGAGAAAGTTGGCTTATCCTATCCAGAAGAAGTCAACGGGTTTCTATCAGCTGATTGAGTTTGAGGCAGAGCCTACTACGATTGCTAAGTTAGAGGTTAACTTTCGTCGCGATGAGCGCGTTCTTCGTTTCTTGACTTTCCGTCAGGATAAGTTCGCTGCTGAGTATGCAGAAAAGAGAAGAAATTTGAAATCAAGTAAAAAGGAGGATTAATTATGGCACAGCAAGTTCAATCAGAAATCAGATATTTAACACCACCTTCAGTAGATGTTAAGAAGAAAAAGTATTGCCGTTTCAAGAAAGCCGGTATCAAGTATATTGATTACAAGGATCCTGAGTTCTTGAAGAAGTTCCTCAATGAGCAGGGCAAGATTCTGCCTCGTCGTATTACCGGTACTTCTCTGAAGTTCCAGCGTCGTGTTGCTCAAGCAGTAAAGCGTGCACGCCATTTGGCATTGCTTCCTTATGTAACAGATATGATGAAATAATTTAGAGGAGGAGATAGTATGCAAGTTATTTTGAAAGAAGACGTAGCCAATTTGGGTTACAAAGACGATATTGTTAATGTAAAGCCTGGTTATGGCCGCAACTACCTTATCCCAACAGGTAAAGCTGTCATCGCAACGGAGTCTGCAAAGAAAGTTTTGGCAGAGAATCTGAGACAACGTGCTCATAAACTGGAGAAAATCAAGAATGACGCTTCTGCATTGGCAGAGAAGCTGAAGGATGTGGCTTTGGTTATTTCTACGAAAGTTAGTCCTACTGGTTCTATCTATGGTTCAGTAAGCAATATCCAGATTGCTGATGAGTTGGCAAAGTTAGGCTTCGAGATTGATCGTAAGTCTATCAACGTAGAAGACGTTAAGGCTGTGGGCAACTATGTAGCAAAGGTGAAGTTGCACAAGGAGGTTTCTGCAGAGATTCCTTTCGAGGTAGTAGCAGAAGAGGATAAATAATTATCTGAGTGATATTAAAAGTCAAGGGGCTGTCTCAAAAACAGCCCCTTCTTTTTTACTTACTTTTAGCAGCTTCAGCAGCAGCTCTCGATGCTTGCTCTGCCGCTCTTTCTGCCTGTAGAATGTCAAGCGCTTCTTGTTCTGCTTGCTTGAGCGCTTCCAAAGAGTCTTGCAGACGGATAGAATCGGCTGCAGACGTTTGCTTTACACTGGTTCCATTACCGCATGCTACAAAAGAGAGGGCAATGAACGTAAAGGCAATGAATAACAAATTCTTCATCTTATAGGGTTTTTAGTTTATTAATCTGTTACACTGTTGTATAAGTAACGTTTGATACTTCGTTTAGGAGTCTTTTCAAATTCTGTGGGGAAGATTTGAATCCGACTGACTTTCTCATAACTTCCAACACTCTTATTCAAGGTGTTGAGGTTCTCATCCATGATGGTTTTCAAACTCTCTGGAGTATTTAAACCAACCGAATCAAGTGCTTCAAAATCAGGATATACCAATGCTATCAGTTTCTTGTTGCATACCACGACAAGACTTTCTTGAACAAAGGGGAGATTATTAAGTCGAGACTCTATTTCCTCAGGGAAGATGTTCTGTCCATTGGAACCAAGAATCATGGTTTTGCTCCTTCCACGAAGATAAATGTTCTTATGTTCATCGATATGCCCTAAATCGCCAGTGCGCAGCCATCCATCATCACTAAATGCTTCCTTAGTTGCAGCTTCATTCTTGTAATATCCTTTCATTACGTTCTCTCCCCTCACTTCAAGTTCGCCAATACCAGTGATAGGATCGGGATTGGAAATACGGGCTTCCAAGAAATCTTCAAGGAGTCGTCCTGATGAGGTGGAAACAAACTTATCCCAATACTGATGGCTGATAAGCGGAGCACACTCTGTCATGCCATATCCCACGGTAAATGGGAATTTAATCTTATAGAAAAAGTCTTCCACTTCAGGATTAAGGGAAGCCCCGCCAATAATCACTTCTTTGAAGCGCCCTCCCAATGCATCTATTAATCTTTTCCTGATTTGCGCATAGATCTGTGCATTCAGCATAGGGATGCTAAGGGCCATTTTCATACCTCTTTTATTAATAAGGGGCAGAATGGTATTCTTATAGATCTTCTCAATCACAAGTGGTACAGTGATGATAATGTTGGGCTTAACTTCTTCAAATGCTGTGAGTAGAATTTTAGGAGAAGGAGTCTTTCCTAACAAAGTCACGTGCGTACCTACTGCAATGGCTGTAAGGAAATCGAATGCACAACCATACATGTGGGCAAGAGGAAGGAAAGACAGCACATTTTCATGCTTGCGTAATAATGCTGAGCGTATGCCATAAACCACATTGGCAGCCAGATTGTTGCCTGTTAGCATGACGCCTTTACTAAATCCAGTAGTACCAGATGTATAGTTGATAAGCATTACCTTATCATTATCGAGATCGGTGTATGTGACATCTTCTTTTTGGAATCCTTGAGGATAAGTATTCTCCATTTGACTATCCATGTACCCCATGAAATGCTGGATAGTTTCTCCATCTCGCTGGTATAAACAACGAAAGTCTGTAAGAGAAAACGCACCTCTAATATCGGTTAGTTTGCTTTCTTCAAGGCGTTCCCAAATCGCATCACTGGTAAATAAGAAAGAGGATTCAGAATGGTTGATGATGTAATGCACATCACTAGGGTTAAAGTCCTGCAATATAGGAACCACGATGGCACCATAAGTGACTGTTGCCAAGAAAGAGATACACCAACGGGTGTTGTTTTTTCCGATAATGGCTACTTTATCGCCTCTACGTAGTTGGCAATGCTTGAAAAGAAGATGAATGCGTGCAATTTCACTGGCTACTTCTCCATAAGTGAAGGTGTTGTTTTCTCCATAGTCGGTCAGACATTTCAAATCCCAGTTTTCACGAAAGCTTTTCTCGTATAGTTTGATAAAATTCTCTTGAACCATTGCACAATTCTCTTAATTTGGTGCAAAAATAGGAAAAATCCTTTTATTATTGTATTTTTGCACTGAAAATGTGAAGTAGTGATATGACAGACCATCAGCTATTGGCAGGTAAAAAAGCCGTTTATTATACTTTAGGTTGCAAATTGAACTTTTCTGAGACCTCCACCATCTCACAGCTATTATGTGACGCTGGTGTGACAACGGTTGCTGAAGGCGATGAGGCTGATATCTGTGTGGTGAATACCTGTTCTGTGACCGAAGTAGCAGATAGGAAATGTCGTCAGATCATTCACAGATTAGTGAAAGAGCATCCTAAGGCTTTCGTGGTGGTCATGGGATGTTATGCACAGCTGAAGCCAGAAGTCGTCTCCAAGATTAAAGGTGTGGATGTGGTATTGGGAGCAGAACAGAAGAAAGATATTCTTCATTATCTGGGAGATCTGAAGAAAACGACACATGGCGCGCATTTTACTTCCCGTTTACAAGATATCCGTACTTTTAGTCCGTCATGTTCGCATGGCGATCGTACGCGCTATTTCTTAAAGGTCCAAGACGGATGCGACTATTATTGCACCTATTGTACTATTCCAATGGCTCGTGGGCGCAGTCGGAATGGCAGTATAGAGTCAATGGTGGAGCAAGCAAGGAAAGTGGCAGAAGAGGGCGGCAAAGAGATTGTTATTACTGGTGTCAATATAGGCGATTTTGGCAAAACCACACGAGAGAGTTTTTACGACCTCGTGAGGGCGTTGGATGAAGTGGAGGGCATAGAGCGTTACCGTATCTCTTCCATCGAACCTAATCTGTTGACGGATGACATTATCAAATTTGTGGCTAATTCCAAACGCTTTATGCCTCATTTCCATATCCCTTTGCAATCGGGAAGTGATGTAGTGTTACGTCTGATGAAACGTCGGTATAATCGCGACCTCTTCGCGCATAAAGTGGAGGTAATTAAGGAATTAATACCGCATTGCTTCATCGGCGTAGATGTAATGGTGGGAAATAGAGGAGAGACGCCTGAGTATTTTGAGGATGCATATCATTTCATCGAAGGACTGGATGTGACGAAGTTGCATGTCTTCAGTTATTCTGAACGTCCTGGAACTATGGCGCTGAAGATTCCATACGTGGTTTCTCCCGATGTGAAGCATGAACGTAGTGAGCGTATGATTCGGCTCTCAGATGAAAAGACACATGATTTCTATCAAAAACATATTGGGAAGGTTCTTCCAGTGTTGTTGGAACATAGTAAATCCGACCATGTGATGCATGGCTTTACTCCTAATTATATTAAGGTGGAGGTGGCTTGTAATGGTTCATTCGACAATGTGGTGGTACCTGTTCTATTGGGTGATTTTACGGAAGATGGCACAGCTTTAAAGGGAACAATGCTATGATTTCAAGACTGATATACTATCTGACATATGCGGGCATGTGGTTATTGGCACAGTTGCCCTTCTCCGCTCTTTACGTATTGTCTGATGTCTTGGCATTCTTGGCACATCGGGTAGTAAGGTATCGTCTGAAAGTTGTGAGAACCAATCTGAAGCGTTCTTTTCCAGAAAAATCAGAAACGGAATTAAGAGAAATCGAACGGAGGTTTTACCATTATATCTGCGATTATTTGGTAGAAGAAGTCAAAACACTGTCCATGTCCAAAGAAGAGATAGAACGCCGCATGGTCTTTATGAAATCAGAGGAACTTCTTGACATGATGGACAAGCATGGTGGTGTCATTTTGCTCGTTCCACATTATGCTAATTTCGAATGGATTACACGCTTGGGTACCCTTTTAAAACCAGGAGATATAGGGCTGCAGGTTTATAAACCCCTACACAATAAGCACTTGGACGAGATGTTCAAACGCATCCGTTCTCGTTTTGGTGCGGTGAACGTACCTAAACATTCCACGGCCAAAGAGATGATTAAACTTTATCGCTCGAAGCAGCATTTTGTGTTAGGACTGATTACAGATCAATCGCCCAATATGAATGAAGCGCATTATTGGACCACCTTCTTAAATCAAGATACGGTGTTTATGGATGGTGCCGAGCGCTTGGCAAGAATGATGGATATCCCCGTGTTTTATTGTGAATTGACACGTAAATCGAGAGGCTATTGTCAAGTGGATTTTGAACTTATCACAGACGCTTCTAAACAGACGGCTGATGGTGAGATAATGGAGGAATTTGCAAGGCGATTGGAACAAACGATTCGGTGTGATCCGCCTTATTGGTTCTGGTCTCATCGGCGTTGGAAACTTACGCGCGAGCAAGTCGCAAAATTCCATAAACAATTATAGGATGGATAAGGTAGCGGTTGTCATATTGAATTGGAATGGAAGCAAGTTGCTGGAGCAGTTCTTGCCTTCCGTAGTGAACTATTCTGAACAGGATGGTGGGGTGGTTTATGTTGCCGACAATGCATCCTCGGATAATTCTCTCCAGTTAGTAAAAAATATTTTTCCAACTACCAAAATAATTTCTCTGTCTCAGAATTATGGTTTTGCAGAAGGGTATAATCAAGCTTTGAAGGAGGTGGAAGCAGAGTATGTGGTACTTCTGAATTCAGATGTGGAAGTCACCCCTCATTGGTTGCTCCCTTTGATTGATTTTATGGATACTCATCCTGATGTGGCAGCTTGCCAACCAAAATTGAGAAGTTGGTTCCAGAAAGATGCCTTCGAATATGCTGGTGCATGTGGTGGTTTCATCGATTTTCTGGGATACCCTTATTGTCGGGGCCGTATTATGAGTGCTGTGGAGAATGATAAGGGGCAGTATGACGATATTGCACCAGTATGTTGGGCAACGGGCGCTGCTCTCTTTATCCGTTTGGCGGATTATAGGAATGCTGGCGGACTTGATGGGAATTTCTTTGCACACATGGAAGAAGTGGATTTGTGTTGGCGACTCTGGTCCTCCGGAAAGGAAGTCTATTGTGTACCTTCAAGTGTGGTCTATCATGTAGGTGGAGGCACATTACAAAAAGAGAATCCGCGCAAGACTTTCTTGAATTTCAGGAATAATCTTCTGATGCTTTATAAGAACCTGCCATCCGAGGTACTACCTCGTGTACTGATAATCCGTGTATTTCTTGACTATGTGGCTGCTCTGAGTTTTTTGTTGAAAGGCGAATGGCGCAGTGCATGGATGGTGGCAAAAGCTCGTCGCGCATTTAAGAAGATGCGCAAGGATTATGCATCTTACAGAGCTGAGAATACGAATCCTATGCCTGTGAGATTACCATTCTTTCATGAAAGAGGTAGTATTCTCTGGAGCTATTATGTAAAAGGAGTAAGGAGGTATCTGGATTTATGATGCTTCCGTTTCATGTAAAGCATCATCTATATATTTGAAGATAGCTTCTTTCTCATCTGGATGAAACCATCTGATTTCACTGTCATGTTTGAACCATGTCAGTTGCTTACGGGCATAGGTACGTGTATTAACCTTTATTTTCTCAACGGCATATTCTAATGTCCACACTCCATCGAGATAATGAAAGAGTTCTTTATAGGCAACGGTGTTAAGCGAATTAAGTTCTCGTTGGGGATATACACTGAGCGCTTCTTCCACTAATCCATTCTCTATCATACTGTCCACACGTAGATTGATGCGGTTGTACAGCTCTTCTCTCGGACGTGTCAGTCCTATTTTTATCATACGGAAAGGACGCTCTTTCTTTGGATGAGTCCTGAAGGAGGTATAGGTTTGTCCTGTTTGGTAGCAAATCTCCAACGCATGAATGATTCGCTTGGGGTTCTTGCGGTCAACAATCTGGTAATACTCTGGATCGAGAAGCTTCAATTCCTGACAGAGACTTTCCAATCCCTGTTCATGGTATTTCTGTTGCATCATCTCACGGGTTTCCTGTTCGATGGTAGGAATGAGGTCTATTCCTTTACAGATAGCGTCCACATACATCATTGAACCACCTGTAAGGATGACGGTTTCATGTTTCTGGAATAATACATCCAGGACTTTCAGTGCGTCTTCCTCATATTGTGCAGCACTGTAGTAATCTGTCAGTTGTAAAGTCCCGATAAAATAATGCTTAACGCGTTCTAATTGTTCAGGAGTAGGTGCCGCAGTGCCTATGGGGAGATTGGCATAAATTTGCCTTGAATCAGCAGAAACGATATCCGTGTGAAATCGTTCAGCCAATTCAAGGCTTAAATCTGTCTTTCCTACACCAGTAGGTCCGATGAGAACGATGAGTGTTTGCATGCTTTTAATGAGGAAACTTAATAAATGTCGCTTCCATCAAAAGCATCACTAGGCAAATCGTCTAATCCTTCAAAACCTTCACGGTCAATTTCATCAGCATCATAGTCCTGGTCACCATAGAAATCTTCTCCTAATTCAGAAGATGCTGTCTTCTTTTCGAACTCTTCAAAGTCCATCTGCTGTTTTGGTGCTTCGCCTCTACTCTTCGTACACTTTGGCTCAGAAAGGTCTTTACCCGTAATGATCTCACTAAGCTGGGCAAACAGACAGCGATCGGTCATGTAATCAAAGACATAGATGAGTTTCTGTTTTTCATCTTCCACTAATTCGCTGATTCTGGTTTTTGCCATCAACCAAGAATCATTCTCGGAATTAGTGTCCATCTCCTCTAAGGTGATCTCTGTTTCCTTTTCCCAATCTTCATTGCAAATGAAGAATGAAGCTAATTGCTTCTCATCATAGTCACATGCTTGGCAAATGGCTTTATGAAGGTCATAAAACTTAGCTTCAGAGTCTATTTGGATCTCTCTCTTGAAGTCGTCAACTTCATCTGAAATAAATGTAAATCTGTAAATCATGTTTTCCTAAGATTAAATGATTCCACGTGCGGAGTTACGTATGAACTCCACAATATAATTGATTTCTGGTGTTTTAGGGAACTCCGCATCTATAATCTTGAGTGCATCAGTCGTATTATGTCCACTCTGGTAGATGGTACGATAGGCGTTATGTATCAAGTCAATCGTTTCTTTTGAGTATCCACGACGGCGTAAACCTACGATGTTAATGCCTGCATAGCAGATAGGTTCACGAGCAGCGACAATAAATGGAGGAATGTCCTTACTGCTGCGGCATCCGCCTTGTACCATGATATACCCGCCGATGTGGCAGAACTGATGAATAAGCACACAAGCGCTGATGATGGCATTGTCATCTACCACCACTTCGCCTGCAAACTTCGTAGAATTGCCAATGATACAACCACTACCAACGACACAGTCATGCGCCACGTGCATATTCTCCATCAGGAGATTATTGCTTCCAACGATGGTCTTGCCTTTTGAAGCAGTGCCACGGCTGATGGTCACATTTTCACGGATACTGTTATTGTCACCAATGATAGCCAAGGTGTCTTCTCCATGAAATTTCAAATCTTGAGGAATGGTGCTAATACTACTTCCTGGAAAGAAGGTGTTTCCATTACCGATTCTTGCTCCATAATGGATGGACACATTGTTCATGAGTACATTGTTGTCTCCTATTTCCACATTCTTGTCAATGAAGCAGAAAGGTCCGATCTTGCAGTTTTCCCCAATCTTAGCTTCTGGGTGTATGTATGCTAAATTACTGATTTCACTCATAGATAGTAAAGTTTAAGTATTTCTATTGTTTTAAAAGTTCGTTACGCATCAGACGTGCGAACTTGTTGTTTATCGTATGTCCTGGACGCGTGGCGATAATATGTCCCTTGATGGGCTTACCGATCAAAGCCATATCACCAATAACGTCGAGTAATTTATGTCGGGCACATTCATTCGACCATACCAATGGCTTATGCATGATATATCCTAAACGTGTGGCATCCATGTGAGGAACACGCATGATATCTGCCAACTTGTTATAGCGTTCTTGGGTCATCTGGCGCTCGTAAATCACGATGGCATTGTCCAAGTCACCACCTCTGATAAGTCCAGCATTCAATAAAGGCTCAATTTCCCTTACGAAGACAAAAGTACGCGCTTGTGAGATCTCCTCTTCGAAATGGCTCATATCATCCAATGTGGCATACTGATTAGGTAGGATAACAGAGTCATAGGATATCAAGGTTGTTATACTGAATTTGTCGTCAGGATACATCACGATACTGGCACCAGTTTCTTCATCCTTATATTCCATCCTATGTTTAATCTCAAAGAAATCTTTTTCAGCATTTTGTTCTTTGATGCCTACACGATTGATGCCTTGGATGAAAAACTTGGAACTACCGTCAAGGATAGGGAATTCAGGACCATTTACCTCTATGAGGCAATTATCGATTCCCAAAGCAAAAAGAGCTGCCATTCCATGTTCTATCGTGCTTACTTTCACTCCGTCCTTAACAAGCACAGTGCCACGGGTAGTTTCTGCCACATTATCAGCATAAGCATCAATAATGGGTTGCCCTTCAATGTCAACACGCTTGATTTTATAGCCGAAGTTCTCAGGAGCAGGAGAGAATGTAACAGTCAGGTTCAGACCTGTATGCAATCCCTTACCGCTAAGAGAAAAACTCTCTTTCAGTGTCTGTTGTTTCATGAAGAATTATTTATTAAGTTGTTTTTTTAGTTCTTCCAATTCTTTTCGTAGAGCACTAAGTTCCTTGTGCATCTCAGGAAGTCGCTGGGTTAAAGCCACGTTCCTGAAGAAGGTCCTTTTCTCTACAGGGGGAGCCCCAATGAGTTGCTTGTTGTCTTCAATGTTGAATGGGGCTCCAGTTTGTGCTCCCAGTTCTACATGATTCCCTACATGGATATGTCCACCAACTCCAACTTGTCCACCAAACATACACCATTCTCCAATCTTGGCAGAACCGGCAATACCCACTTGAGCAGCCATAACAGTATGAGAACCAATCTCATCGTTATGTGCTATCTGAATCAGATTATCGAGCTTCACGCCTTTATGTATGATGGTGGCTCCCATAGTGGCACGGTCTACACAGGTATTGGCACCGATTTCCACATCATCTTCTATGATCACGATACCAATTTGAGGAATCTTGTCATATCCATGAGGGGTAGGAGCAAAACCAAAACCATCTGCACCAATCACAGCACCAGCATGTAATGTAACGCGATTGCCTATCTTGCAGTCATGATACACATTTGCAGAAAAATAAAGCGTACAGTTGTCACCTACTTTAACTCCATCACCTATGCAAACATGTGGATAAATCTGGGTGTTATTGCCAATTTCCGCGTGCTCTCCAATGACAGCAAACGGACCAATATACACGTTCTCCCCGATCTTAGCAGTAGAGGCAATAGAAGCCAATGGATCAATGCCTTGCTTTTTTGGTTTACTCTGCTCATAAAGCATTAAGAGCTTAGCTAAAGACTCATAGGCATTATCCACCTTGATTAAGGTGGTATGGACTTCTTTCTCTGGAACAAAATCTTTATTGACTAAAACAATAGAAGATTCAGTTTCATAAAGATATGGGGTATATTTAGGGTTGGAGAGGAATGAAAGTGCTCCAGGAGTACCTTCTTCAATCTTGGCAAAGGTATGCACACTGGCATTCTCATCTCCTACGATTTCTCCTTGTAGGAATTGGGCTATTTGTTTGGCAGAAAACTCCATTTTCTCACTTAGTTTAATTATTGAAGCAAATGTAGCTATTTTTCCTTAGATAAGCATTATTCTTTGGATATAAATAACGGGAAAACTTACTATTTAAAGTGTTTTTAGAATATTTGACATTTGAATCTGCAAATCTGTAGCAGCATTTCGTGCTCCTTCAGCAAAGTTTATGGTTTTATCAGCATAGATGATACCACGGCTGGAATTGACGATAAGGCCACATTGCGCATTCATTCCATACTTGCAAACTTCTTCCAATGAACCACCTTGTGCACCAACGCCAGGGACAAGCAGGAAGTGATGAGGGGCAATCTTTCGGATAGCTTCGAATGCTTTTCCTTGAGTAGCACCAACCACATACATCATCTGCTCGTCATTGGCCCATGCTTGTGATTCTTTCAACACTCTCTCAAACAACTTCTCTCCTTGGGCGTCTTCCATAAATTGGAAGTTACGAGATCCTTTATTGCTAGTTAGTGCCAAAAGAATGACCCATTTCTCAGGGTAATTTAAGAATGGAGTTACACTGTCTTCACCCATGTAAGGCGCAACAGTCAGAGCATCAATATCCATTTCTTCAAAGAAACTGCGGGCATACATGGCAGAAGTGTTGCCAATATCACCACGTTTGGCATCTGCAATGATAAACTGGTCAGGATAGAATTTCTTAATGTACTTCACCGTTTTTTCAAAAGCAATCCATCCCTTCACTCCCATACATTCATAGAATGCAAGGTTAGGCTTGTAGGCGATGCAGAGATCGGCCGTTGCATCAATGATGGCTTTATTGAAAGTAAAGATAGGATCATCTTCTTGCAGAAGACATTCTGGTATTTTCTTGATGTCAGTATCTAAACCCACACAGAGGAAAGAACCTTTGCGTTTGATATTTTCAAATAATGTTTCTTTATTCATAACTTTTATTTATTAAGATTCTTCTTGAAGATTATACCATTGAATTGCAGTATTTCTCTTTTGCAATCATATAAGACGTCATTTGCAACAATCAGAAAACCGTCATCTTGAATGGTAAAGATTTGTTTTTGTTTATCGAGGCATGAGGCGAACTCACTACATGGCATGCTGAAAGTGTGGCTCTTAAGGGTAAAGGTCAGGCTATCCCTTTGAAATACCACATTATCAATATCACCCATCTCAAAATAGGCCAATTCATCATAGCCTTGTGGAATACTTATCGGATGCTCTTTAAGTAAGCCAGATACTTCCACATCATAGGGGACTTCCTCTGTCTCTGTAGTGACGTCTCCGACATCTTTTATTGATTTATGGTATGTCCATACACTATCAGCTACCAAATGACCTCTGACGCTGTTCCCGTAATTGTCACTTAGATAGTCTAATTTGTTGTTAAGATGGATCTTACTTTCAGGAAGGGCATCTACCCATGCTCTATAAGCCTCCTTATTCATAGGAAGCTTCTCTCCAGAAGATGTCAATGCCTCTTCAATTTCTTGCAGCATTATCCGTTTGGTGATGGAGGTGAAACTCCAAGGACCTATGGATGTAAGGAAAAACAAAAGGCAGAAAGAAGCAGGGATCCACCAGATGCGACGGGAGTTTATAACGAATAGAGTGAAACAAACCACATAGCACCACACGTTGAATAAAAGTAAGTAAAGTCTGTCAATACTGATGCCATAATCTGTAATGCGACGGTAAATTCCTATGGACATCAAGACCAACAGGGGGATGACCATGATGGGGAGCCAACGCATCAACAGACGTTCAAAATCGTTTTTGTTCGGATGGAATTGCTGTGGATAAACCATAAAGATAACTGACAGCATTCCGAACATTAAGAAGGAGGTCAGCCAAGAAACCCACCCGTTAGGTAACTCCCACCTTATAAGAATGATTACTGCATAAAGGTAGAGGGTTATTAGGTAGCACATCAGCAGTGGAACAAACAGGAAATAGATGACTCCTTTATAAAACTTAGATAGATTCGGAACGCTATTGTCTTGTTTGTCCTGCCCTTTTGGGATTCTTAATAGGAAGAGAATGGGAGCGATGAATGTCAGGCAAAGGGTTGCCGCACTGGCATAAGCTTCCTCTGGAACAGCCCATCCAAATAGCTGACGGAATGATTCGAAAAGCAGGGCAATACCTCCAGTCAGTAATAAACCTATGATCCAGGCAATCACAGCAGATGCAAAAAGTTTCATGCTGAAACGCCAAAAGGGAACATCACTCTTCTGGTAGTAGAAGGAAAGAGTAAAAATGGAAACTACGATACAAAAGATACAGGCCACAGGAAGATACCAGTCGGCGATTTCTAATTCTTCAAGGTGATTGGTAAGGTAACCGCAATAAGCCAACCATCCTACAAGTACCAAGGCTTCCATCACATCGCCTCTGAGTTTATGCCTTACCTCTTCATTCAACAGGTGGAAAGATAGTGCCATCAAGGCTGCTGTAGGAAGGTATAGCAGTCCGAAGAAAACGATTTTTTCTTCAGGATATTCCCAACCCGTCTGAATCAGGACCAGTATGAAGATGGTCAGCATGACAATGAATGCCAAAGCCAAAGGAAATCGTTTGCAAAGTGCGACCGATTTCTCTCCAAATTTGACGATTGACTCTTTATTCATTACCATGATAACAATAGATTACAGCTCGCTTTCCTTTAACCTCTCTGCATTCTCAGCCACTATCAGGTGGTCAATGCAGTCCTGAATGTTACCATCCATAAAAGCGGCCAGATTATAGATGGTATAGTTGATACGATGGTCCGTGATGCGTCCCTGAGGATAATTATACGTACGGATCTTGGCACTGCGATCACCTGTCGATACCATCGTCTTGCGCTTTTGGGCAATGTCATCCATGTACTTTTGATGTTCCTTGTCATAGATGAAGGTACGCAGTCGTGCCAAAGCACGTTCCTTATTCTTGGGTTGGTCGCGCGTTTCAGTACACTCAATAAGGATCTCCTCTACAGTTCCTGTATTTGGATTCTTCCAGTTGTATCTTAATCGAACACCCGACTCCACCTTATTTACATTCTGACCACCAGCACCACTGCTTCGGAACGTATCCCAACGAATTTCGCCCTCATTGATATTCACCTCAAAGGGATCGGCCTCAGGAAGCACTGCCACAGAGGCTGCAGAAGTATGGACGCGTCCTTGTGTCTCTGTCACAGGTACACGCTGTACACGATGTACGCCACTCTCATATTTCAGGGTACCATAAACTCCTTCTCCTGTAACGGAGCAAATCACCTCCTTGAAACCACCCACAGCACCTTCGCTGGAACTGGAGACCTCAAACTTCCAACCTTTCATTTCGCAATATTTGGAGTACATGCGGAATAAGTCGCCAGCAAAGAGGGCTGCTTCATCACCCCCCGTGCCACCACGGATTTCCAAAATCGCATTACGACTATCGGTTGGATCTGAAGGAATAAGCATCAATTTTATCTTCTCTTCCAAGGCAGGTTGCTTTTCTTGATTGGCAGCCAACTCATCGCGAGCCATTTCTTTCATTTCTGGGTCTTCCTCATTCACAAGGATATCCTTGGCTTCCTCAATACCTTGGAGCACCTGCATGTATTCCTTACGCGCTTTCATCAAATTGCTAAGGTCTTTATACTCCCTTGTCAACTTGACGTAGCGTTGTTGATCGGCTATCACGCTGGGGTCAGTGATGAGTGTAGAAACTTCCTCAAAGCGAGGAAGCAGGCCATTGAGTTTTTCCAAAAGGTTTGTCTCCGCCATACTTATCTTTGGTATTCAAACTTTCCGAACTCACTTTCAATCACCAGACCTTCCCAATCGCTCTTTTCCACACGTCCAACGATCTGTGCATCAATGCCGAAACTCTGACTGATTTCAATCACTCGCTCAGCATACTCTGGAGCGAGGTACACTTCCATACGGTGGCCCATGTTGAACACCTTGTACATCTCCTGCCAGTCGGTCCCACTTTGTTCCTTGATGACGCGGAAGAGTGGAGGTATGGGGAAGAGGTTGTCTTTTACAACTTTGCAACCATCGGGCATAAAGTGCAGGATCTTTGTCTGAGCACCTCCTGAACAATGTATCATGCCATGTACCTTAGGACGCATCTCGTCGAGAAGTTGTTTGATGACAGGTGCATAAGTACGGGTAGGGGAGAGTACCAGCTTACCAGCATCCAGAGGGGAGCCTTCTACGTCGTCAGTAAGTTTCAATGCACCACTGTAAACCAGTTCCTCTGGGACTGCTTTGTCGTAGCTCTCAGGATACTTCTCTGCCAGATACTTGGAGAATACATCATGGCGAGCACTGGTTAGACCATTACTGCCCATTCCACCATTATATTCTTTTTCATAGGTAGCTTTGCCATACGAAGCCATACCCACAATGACATCCCCAGCTTGAATATTGGCATTATTGATTACATCACTCCTTCTCATGCGGCAAGTCACCGTGGTATCTACGATGATGGTACGCACTAAGTCGCCCACATCAGCAGTTTCGCCACCAGTTGCATAGACGCCAACCCCCATCTCTCTTAACTCAGCCAGCAGTTCGTCAGTATTGTTGATGATGGCGGAGATTACTTCGCCTGGAATCAACAACTTATTACGTCCGATGGTGCTTGAAACCAGAATGTTATCTACAGCACCTACGCAAAGTAAGTCGTCTATATTCATGATGAGAGAATCTTGGGCAATGCCTTTCCATACAGAGAGGTCGCCCGTCTCTTTCCAATACAGGTAAGCTAAGCTCGACTTGGTGCCTGCTCCGTCAGCATGCATGATATTGCAATATTCAGGATCACCTCCCAGTATATCGGGAATCACCTTGCAAAAAGCTTTAGGGAAGAGCCCCTTGTCAATATTCTTGATGGCGTTATGTACATCTTCTTTTGATGCACTCACACCTCTCATCATGTATCTTTGGTTGTTACTCATCTCTTACAAACGATTGAAATTCACCATTCTTTTTAGAACTGAATAGTAGGTGCCACCTCTGCCCCTTGGGCTGCTTCGAAGTACGCACGCTGACTGAATCCAAGCATCCCTGCGAAGATGTTCTTAGGGAATGTGCGGATAGTCGTATTGTAGGTACGGGCCTCATCGTTGTAGTTCTTACGTGCCACGCTGATGCGGTTTTCTGTACCTTCCAGTTGTGCCTGCAGTTCCATGAATTGCTCACTGGCTTTGAGGTCAGGATAGTTTTCTGCCACAGCGATCAGACGGCTTAATGCTGAAGTGACTTCACCTTGTGCAGCTTGAAATTCCTGCAACTTCTCAGGCGTCAGATTGGTTGGATCCACAGTGATAGAGGTTGCCTTACTACGTGCATTCACTACAGCCTCAAAAGTGCTCTGTTCATGCTCTGCATAACCCTTAACAGTATTTACTAAGTTCGGAATCAGGTCAGCACGACGCTGATACTGAGTCTCTACATTTGCCCATGCAGTGTTAACGCCTTCATCCAGGCCCACCATACCGTTGTACACACTGATACCCCACATCACGATGAGGGCAATCACTACAATAATTCCAATTAATGCTTTTTTCATATCTTCAAATTTTAAATTATAATTCTATGTTTCAGAAGTGCGATCCGGCACCGCCGCCACCGCCCATTCCACCGCCGAAGCTACCTCCGAAGCCGCCACCGCCTCCGAAGCCGCCTCCACCAAAACTGCCACCACCGAAGATCACAGGGCCACTTCCGCCTCCTCGACCATGATAGTCCTGGTCATAGGAGTTCTCTCGTTTCACCACTTGTTGCCCGCAGTGCGTGCAGAGGTAGGTCACATCTTTAGCGATGATACCACCACGCCGATAAGCGATACGGCTGGTAATGCGTTTCAGTTCATGTTTCCCACAGTGAGGACATTTGCTGGCTCTGTAGGCAGCCAACCATGCGAAGAAGAAGATAATGGCCAGGATACCAACCATGATACATAAGAATCCGATGAGTGCACCTACATCATCATCTTCTTCCGTGTCATTCTCCATGCTGCCATCTAAGCGTGTGCAAATGGCCTTCATGCCAGCCATCATTCCGTCGTCCCATTTGTTATCACGCAGATAAGGCAACATCTGTTGTGTCTGAATGCGCTTACAGATGGCATCGGGCAACTCTCCTTCCAGTCCATAGCCTGTATAGAATTGTACACAGCGTTGGTCAATGACGAGTAACACCACCAGTCCATTGTCCTTTCCACTCTTTCCAACCCCCCAACTGTTAAGCAGTTCATGGCAGAAATCGAAACAATCCACCTCCCCAATACTTGGGACGGCAGCCACTACGGTTTCAATGCCAGTTTGCTGTTCCAATGCATAAAGCCAGGTGTTGATGCTATCGCAAGCCTGTTGTGAAAGAATGCCCGATGGGTTGCAGACATACTGGGTCCGATCGGCAATATGCACTTTAGGCAGATTGTCGGGCGTAAAGATTTCTTGAGCTTGCAAACCTATTGTGATAAGGCAGAATGTCAAGTATGCCAGTAGTCGTTTCATGCTTTCTTAATTATGTTGCAAAGATACACATTATTTTTAATATAATGCAATGGTGTTGTTTTTACTGCACTCAACCTTGGCTTAATCCCATGGGATTACGATTGCTGTTTTAGTGCAGGTATTTCCAACAGAAGTTTACCACTCGTACGGCATATTCTTCAGGGTAGGTATAGAAAGACATGGCATGTTCTACGCCAGGAGTTAACCACAGTTCTTTGGGTTGAGGCTTGGCATCATAGAGGGTATGGACCATGTGTGTAGGCACATAGCGGTCTTTGTCTCCATGGATAAAGAAGATTGGCTTCTCGCTATTCCTCACTTTCTTGACAGCATCAGCTTCTCCGAAGCTCCAGCCATAGCGGATTTTGCATAGCAGACTGGTTGTGTACATCAGGGGAAACTCAGAAAGTCCAAACGATGCTTTGAGCTCATTGGCAAACTCGTCCCATACACTGGTATAGCCACAATCATCCACGAAAGCTTCCATCTGAGGTATATCTTCACCAGCTAAGACCATGGTCATAAAACCTCCCATGGAAATTCCATGTACCACCTGACGGGTCTTATTCCCAAAAATCACATCAGCTATCTGGCTCCAGCGTTTGATGTCTATACAATCTTTCCATCCCATTTGGATAACTTCTCCGTCGCTCTCCCCATGGGCTTGCATATCAGGAAGTAGAAGATTATAACCCATCAGATGGTGGTAAATGTATCCAATAGGGAGCATACGGATGGCTCTGTCAGTATATCCATGTAGCAGTAGGGCTGTCTTTGCTGTGGATTTAGGCGCACGGACATAGAATGCATGCAGTTGTCGCCCGTCATCTGTGGTGATAAAGGTGTCTTTCAGCGCTTCATGAGTTTGCAAACTGTCAATCCAAGAAATGGTATGAGGATAATCCTTGCGTATCCTGGCGAGAGAACCTTCCAAGTCCCTTCCTTTACCATAGGTAGGCTTTAAAGCCATGTCGAGCATGGTAAAACTGCCGATAATCAGTACCCCCACGATAATCGCGAGCAGACCGACCAGACTATATCTGATGATTTTCCCAGTTCTCAATGCTCCCTTTCAATTTTCGATACCTAATTTACATTTGCCAGATGCCCCAAGACTCGAAAGCCTGAAGTAGCAGCATCTCCAGCCCGTTCTTAACTGTTGCACCTTGCTCAGCCCCTTTCTTCATAAAGAGGGTTTCATCCGGATTATAAAGCAGATCGTAAAGCAGATGGTCTGGAGTCAGGCATTCATAAGGGATGTCAGGACAGTAGTCCACATTTGGATACATGCCCACAGGCGTGCAGTTCACTATGACCAGATGTTCAGCCATTATTTCAGGAGTCAGTTCATCGTAAGTCAGCAGGTTAGGCCCTTTTTTTGTACGGGAAACGAAGGTACTTTCCACTCCTAAATCTTCTAAGCCACAGAACACGGCCTTGCTTGCTCCACCTGTACCCAGAATCAAAGCCTTCTTATGTTGTGGTTTCAAATAAGGTTCGATGGAATGGCTGAAACCTAAGATGTCAGAGTTATAGCCAATCAACTGCACCTTTTTCCCTTCACGGATGATTTTGATGACATTCACGGCGCCTATACGTTTGGCAGTAGCAGGATCCAGTCCATTCAGATAAGGTATCACTTGCTCCTTGTAAGGGATGGTGACATTCATTCCACAAAGATTGGGGTTACCATCAATGATGCGCTTGAAGGCAGCGATGTCTTCAATCTCAAAATTGACGTACTCTGCATCAATATTCTCTGATGCAAATTTCTCATTGAAGTAGTTCCGTGAGAACGAGTGCTTCAATGGATAACCTATTAATCCGTACTTGTCCATTTCTTTTGTTTCAGTTAAGGTCAAAAACTATTTTGTTGCTGTATATAGCGTACAAATGCCGAAAGTCAATGGCTCGTATTCCACCTCATTAAAGCCGGCTCTGTTGATTATCTCTGCCATTTGCTCTCCTTGCGGACAGGCCTCAATACTTTGTGGCAAATAGGTGTAGGCACTGTCATCTTTCGAGATCAGCTTGCCTATCAAGGGCATTGCCGTTTTGGAATAAAAACGATAGAGCTGCTTCATAGGGAAGCGGGTAGGAGAGGAAAGCTCCAGTATCACCAATTGTCCTCCTTGTTTCATCACTCTATGCATCTCTTCTAAGCCTTTGTCCAGCCCATCGAAGTTGCGTACCCCGAAAGCCACGGTTATGGCATCGAAGCTATCTGCTTCAAAGCTGAGGGCTGTACAGTCTTCCCGTTTGAAACGAATGACTGCATCCAGTCCTGCCAGCTTCACTTTCTCACGCCCTACAGCCATCATCCCTTCCGAAATATCGATGCCGATAATTTCTTGAGGCTTTATTAGCCGAGAAGCCAAGATGGCAAAGTCGCCTGTCCCAGTTGCCACATCCAAGATGTGCTTGGGATGATAAGCCTGCAACTTCTTGATGGCCTTGCGTCGCCAGAGCCTGTCAATACCTATAGACAACGTCAGGTTCAGTTGGTCGTAAGAGTGAGCGATATGGTCGAACATTTCTTCTACCTGCTCGCTCTTATGCCTGTCCTGGTCGTAAGGCTTTATCAGCTCTTGGTCGTACATCTTAAAAATTACAAAGCACTAACCACATTCTTCTGAATGCGTCCCAAGACATTGTCTTCAGCCTCCGCTTTCTGGAACTGTTCCCCAGTGATGTGCTCGTAAAGCACAATGTAGCGGTCGCTGATAGATGCCACTATCTCGTCAGTCATCTCAGGTACTTGTTGACCAGCCTTGCCTTGGAATCCGTTATCCATCAACCACTCGCGTACAAACTCCTTGCTGAGTTGCTTCTGAGGCTCACCCTTAGCAAACTTCTCTTCATAACCATCAGCATAGAAGTAGCGGCTGCTGTCAGGGGTATGGATTTCGTCCATCAGATAGATGGTACCCTCATGCTTGCCAAACTCATACTTGGTATCTACCAGTATCAAGCCGCGCTTGGCAGCGATTTCAGTACCACGCTTGAAGAGTGCAAGGGTATATCTTTCCAACAAGGCATATTCTTCAGGGGTGGCGAGTCCTTTGGCCAGAATCTCTTCCTTGGAGATATCGGCATCGTGCTCACCAATTTCAGCCTTGGTGGTGGGAGTGATGATCGGTTCTGGGAATTTCTGGTTTTCCTTCATCCCCTCAGGCAACTTCACACCACAGATCTCACGCACGCCGCTCTTGTATGCACGCCATGCACTGCCGCAAAGATAACCACGCACAATCATTTCCAAAGGGAATCCCTCGCACATCACACCTACAGTCACCATAGGATCAGGAGAACTGACCTTCCAATTGGGGCAGATGTCGGTTGTGGCATCCAGGAACTTCGCTGCAATCTGGTTCAGTACCTGTCCCTTGAAAGGAATGCCCTTAGGCAGAATCACATCAAAAGCGGAAATACGGTCAGTGGCTACCATGACCAACTTCTCATCATTGATGTTGTACACATCGCGTACTTTTCCATGATATATACTTTTCTGTCCAGGAAAGTTGAAGTCTGTTCTTGTTATTGCTTTCATAGCTTTATAAAGTTTGATTATTAGTTTCTTTCTCTGTCTCTTTCTCTGCTTTCAGACGCTCACGTTCCTCCTTGCGCTCCTTGTCGTACTTATCGTAAGCCTCCACGATGTGTTCCACCAACTTATGTCTTACGATGTCTTTCTTGTTCATCTCCACCACACTGATGCCCTTGACGCCTTTGAGTATATGCAAGGCTTGGATCAGGCCTGAAGTCTGAGATGGGGGAAGGTCGATCTGCGTGATGTCACCAGTCACAAACATCTTAGTATTCATACCCATACGGGTGAGGAACATCTTGATCTGTTGGGTACTGGTGTTCTGCGCCTCGTCCAAAATCACTACAGCATCGTTCAGTGTACGACCACGCATAAAAGCCAATGGGGCTATCTGGATGATGTTGTTTTCCATATATTCCTGCAACTTGGCAGCAGGGATCATGTCTTGCAAGGCATCATACAGTGGTTGCAGATAGGGGTCTATCTTCTCCTTCATGTCGCCAGGGAGGAAACCCAGTTTCTCGCCAGCTTCCACGGCAGGGCGACTCAGGATAATCTTCTTTATCTCCTTGTTTTTCAAGGCACGGACGGCAAGGGCAATGGCTGTGTAAGTCTTTCCAGAACCTGCAGGACCGATGGCAAATACCAGATCACTCTTCTTGAAAGCCTCCACCAGCTTCAGTTGATTCTCACTACGAGGTATGATGGGTTTACCTGTCACACTGAAAACGATGACATGTCCCGATTTCTCTGCTTGAGGGGCATTACCCTTGATGATGTCGATAATCACCTCTTCTTTCAGCGAGTTGAACTCCGCACAATATTTCTCCAGCTTGATGATATTCTCTTCAAAGGCAGCCATCTCCTCCTCATCGCCCAGCACCTTGATGACATTCCCACGTGCGATGATGCGCAACTTCGGATAAAGTGCCTTGATCAGTTGCATATTCGTGTTGTTCACCCCATAGAAAATGATGGGATCCACGTCTTCCAATATGATAACCTTCTCTATCATTCAGCCTTTTTAGATAAAAATAATCACAAAGATAGTGAAACCTTTGCTCATTTCCATCATCTGGACTTATTTTTTTGATATGATTTGTACAGATGCACCATCGCCAGTCTTTTTCACTTCTAGGCAGACGGGTTGCAAGGTGTGGTTTTCGATGTCGAATAACCAATTTGGGTTAATGGCTACTCCGTTGATACGCGTTTCAAAATGCACATGCTCCGTAGTGGCACGTCCTGTGCGTCCTTCCAGGGCGATGGGTTGCCCTGCTCTTACCGTATCCCCACATTCCACAAGGTTCTTGGAGTTGTGGCTATAGACCGTTTCCATCCCAAAAGGATGGCGCACCACGATGACGTTGCCATAGCCGCCATAGTTGCGTGACAGGCGCACCACGCCATTGAAAGCGCTGCGCACCGTATCATTGGCAAAGGTCTTGATATCCACCCCAGAATGATCGGTATTGTCTCTGTGCCAGTCGGATATCAGGTTACATCCAGGCAGAGGAAAACAGAAGCCAAGTTTCAGCAGGTCGTCAGAGCAGATGTTGAACTTACTTCTCCCTTCGAACAATCCAGGGGTAGAGGCGCTCACATAGCTCACCTCGCTCTCACTGAATCCTTGAGCACTGCTTTCTGTGACTTGAAACAGAAGGCAAAGCATGCAGACGATACCTGTAACTAACTGGCTTCTCAATATCTTGTAATTCATTGTCATTCAAATTTAAATAAGCGCACTTCCGACCCACTGGCATACTTTGTAAGCAACGTGGCAGTAAAGTCCGCAGCCTCTTGCAACCCCTCTTCACCACTGTAACCGTTGATCACAGCCAATATGTGCGTCGTTTCCAGCGTCATCTTCGTACGCTCATGGTCGCTGGTGGGCGTACCTACACCTCCGATGGCATCCCTATATACAGGCAGTCCTTCAATGTTTAACATCCCACGGCCTATGCCTTCATAGGGTTCCTCTGCTTTTCCCACGCCTAATATCAGCACGTTCCCTTGGAACTTGTCCGCATCGAAACCTCCAATGGAATAGCCCGACTTCATCGATACCAGGTTAATGATATCCACCAATGTATCTATCTGATAAAGTTTCAGTCCTCTCAATACCCTGCGACAAAGCGCCTCTCCTGATGGACGGTAGCGGCTGGGATCTTTTCCACAACGGCGATAAGCTTCGCGTGTCGCAGCGATGGAAGGCAGCAACTTAATGTCATCTACAGTATAATGTGCTTTCAGCTCCTCAGAATAGGCATCTATCTCCTGCCACAATCCTTCGCAGTAAGGTGTGTTTACCACCTTAGCCTCCACAGCAATACCCTTGAAGGCAGGACAATAATGCTTGAATTCTTCAGAAACCTTTATGTTCAATTCACAATTCACAATTTTCAATTACAACTTCGTTGTGATTATTAGCTGTACCTCGGCAAATTAAAGCAAGCTTTATTGCTCTCGGTTTGCATAATAATACTCAATTTTCAATTTTCAATTCTCAATTCTCAACATGATCCCCGTCAGCGCCCTTCCAGACTCTTGTCCCATGCGTCGCGCAGAGAAATAATCCTGATAGCGCAGATAAGTACAGATACCAGCCAGCTCTATCTGATTGTCAGGAATGCCGAACTCCTTGAACTGCATACGGTTAGCTATCCACAGGTTGATGTGGTACTTATGGCTGTTGCGCTTCCATTCCGAGATGCGTTCCATAGGGAAACCATGATTGGCAAACTCCAGATACACTTCATCACCCACTTCCAGTCCTGCCAGAGAAATACCAGGTCCCATACAGGCAATGACATCCTTACCCTCAGTGCCATAAAGCTCATGCATCTTCTCCAGCGTTTGCTTGGCGATGCGCTTCACTGTGCCCCTCCATCCGGCATGCGAACTGGCGATTACCCCATGCGTCTTGTCATAGAACAACAATGGAATACAATCGGCAGTCGTCACACACAGACAGACGCCTTTTTCCGTAGTGATCAGGGCATCCTTACCATCCACCATCTGCAGGCGCTCCTCTTCACTGGCATTAAGATACTCCTCGCCAATGACGGCTATCTCCGTGTTATGTACCTGATGGGGGATTACCAGCAGTGCTGGTCGTTCTGGAAGTGCACTGCAGAGCTTTTCCAGATTCTGTTTGATACATTCAGGGTCGTCATTCCCATAAATACCTAAATTGAATGAAGAATAACTACCCTTACTTACGCCACCGTGACGAGTGGTGGTAAAATTACAAAGCTCTGGGTGTGCTGAAAGCAGCTTAAACGCCTGTACGCTATTATCTTCAGTTAGTGCTATCATGATGTATTAGTAAAATTCGGTGCAAAAATAATGAATATTTTTAAAAAGAGGTATATCTTGTTTGATAGATGTTGCAAAACGTTGTATTTTTGCACCCTGTTATGTTATATTTGGCGTTTTTATCAGCGGTACTGCTTGGCATCTATGACACTTTTCGCAAGCAATCATTGAAGGATAACGCGGTACTTCCCGTGCTTTTCCTCAATACGTTTTTCCTCAGTCTGATGTTCCTGCCGTTCATCCTGATTTCCCGTCTCTCACCGCAGTCGCTGGAGGGAAGCATCTTCTTCGTGCCTCAGGCGGGGTGGGAGGTACATCGCTATATCCTGTTGAAATCGTGCATCGTGTTGTCTTCATGGATTTTCGGCTATTTTGCCACCAAGCACCTGCCCCTTACCATCATAGGTCCCATCAATGCCACACGTCCCGTCATGGTACTTATAGGCGCCCTGCTGCTGTTTGGTGAGCGATTGAACCTTTACCAATGGATTGGTGTCACCTTGGCTATTCTCTCTTTCTTCCTACTCAGTCGTTCAGGAAAGAAAGAAGGCATCGATTTCAAGCATAATCGTTGGATCTTCCTCATGGTCATGGCGGCTGTGATGGGGGCCGTCAGCGGACTCTATGACAAGTACCTCATGAAGCAGTTCCCTCCCATGCTGGTACAGTCGTGGTACAATGTCTATCAGGTCTTCATCATGTGCCCCATCATCCTGTTGCTCTGGTATCCGCAGCGTAAGAAAAATACGCCTTTTCAGTGGAAGTGGACCATTCCCTGCATCTCGCTTTTCCTTGGTGCCGCCGATTTTGCCTACTTCTATGCCTTGAGCTATCCCGATGCCATGATTTCTGTCATTTCCATGATCAGGCGAGGCAGTGTGGTGGTTTCTTTCGCTTGTGGAGCGCTGATTTTCCATGAAAAGAACCTGCGGAGTAAAGTTGTTGACCTCATTTTAGTATTAATTGGAATGTTCTTCCTATATTTGGGGTCGAAATAGGCTCATGGTTTAGAATTTAGAGTTAAGAGTTTAGAGAAAAGCGTATGAAGTTTTATTGGAAGCTATTGTTTTATGTGGGTGTTTTGTGCACGACTGTCTGTGCTGAGGCTCAGCAGGCACGCGATTATTTCACCTCCATGCCCGACTCGGTGTTGCCTTTGCTTACAGAGGTGAACCGTGCCGATTGTATCGACTTTCTCGACAGTCACATGAAGGCTGAGGTAACCAATCGTTTCAATAATAAGTCGGAAATGACACGTCTGACGACGGACTTTATCGAGATGCAATTCTCTCCTTCCTCTGTCTGGCAGATGAAGGTGCTTCCTCTAGCCGATGCACAGGTGGTTTGTACCGTTTCCACGGTCAGTGCTCCAGCAGCCGATAGCCATTTACGTTTCTATGATGATGATTGGAAAGAGCTCCCTGTAAGTCGTTTCATCGATGCCCTTCCTGTGCTCGATGATTTCTTCACCGCCCTTCCGGATAGCGTGAATCCTAATCGTTACCAGACTTATCGCAGTAGGGTGGACATGTTGCTGATGAAGGCTGACCTTTCCCCCGATTCCCAGACCCTTACCTTCACTTTCACCACGCCTGCTACCCTTGATCGTGAGGCAGCCGACTTCCTGAAGCCCTATCTTCGTGAAGAAATCGTGTATCAGTGGCGTGAAGGTCAATTTGTACACTAGTGTACATCGTTTCTGACCACTAATTATTTGCTAGCATCGTCATAAAGTCCTATTTTTGTCGCAGTAAATGATGATGCAATGAAAAGCCTTTCTACCACCCTCTGTGTGATATGCTGCATGATGCTTTCCACCATGCTCGCTTTGACTGCGTGCCATCGTCATATCAGTTATCCCAAGGAGCTGAAGGTCGCAGATAGTCTGGCGAATGTGAATCCAGAGGAGGCCATTACCCTGCTTCAAGGACAGGCGCATGCCATGACGTCTGCTCCACTTGCCACACAGATGTATTACCGCTTGCTTTGCATCAAGGCCAATGACAAGGCCTATATCCCTCATACCACAGACACACTGATACTTCCTGTGCTGCATTATTATGAGAAAGGAGGTGACCCTTCGTTGCTGAGTATGGCCTATTACTATGCCGGACGAGTTTACCGTGATTTGAATGATGCTCCACAGGCTTTGGATTATTTCCAAAAAGGCTTGCAGGCACAGGTCGATGGCGATGACTCTATGGGGGCTGTGCTCTATGCCCAGATGGGTGAGATCTTCTTTTACCAGTCGCTATATGAAGAGGCGCAGAATATGTATCAGGAAGCATACAGGCTTGACTCCATCGCTGCAGATACCATTGGTATGATCTTTGATTTGCGCGACATGGCTTTCACCTATCGCATGCAGTCGCAGTATGACGAGGCACTACCTTTGTTGCTACAAGCAGAAACAATGGCACAAGCCATCGATGACGAGGAGATGGTGGGACTTGTAGCATCGCAGTTGGCAGGACTCTATAACCGCATTGGACAATATGAGCAGGCTTTGGAGCAAATCTCGCTAGCCTTAGAGCATGTGGGCGCAGTGGATCTTCAGAGTACATACGATGTCTATGCCAATATCCTGCTGAATACAGGAAAGTTGGCGGAAGCTGAAGGCCTTTTCGAGCAGCTGACGCATGCAGACGATCAGAATATTCGCCTCGATGCCTATGATGGTTTAGCCACGATAGCTGCCAACAGGAAGCAGGTAGAGGATTATTCCCATTATTTCCGTCAGTATAAGGCCGTCAACGATTCCATTCAGCGTGTGGCAGCCACAACGTCCGTCAGTAGGATGAATGCCCTCTATAATTACCAACTCAGGGAAAGAGAGAATGCTGAACTCAGGGAGAAAAACCAGCAGAATCAGATCCTGTTGATATCGTTACTCTCCGTGTTCTTGTTGGTTGCTGTGGCCTCATGGACCTACTTCCGTCATCGTCGCATGCAGATGCAGTATCGTTTGGAACAGTTGCAGCGCTTACAGGCAGAACAATATCGCCAGAGTGATGAGTTTATCAAATCCAACCAGCGTGAGATTCTGAAACTTCAGGCTCAGCTTGAGGAAAGCAGTCTTCAGAATAAGGAAATGGCCCAACGATTAGAGGCACAGAAAGAGCAGTTAGAACGCTCCAACCGCTTGGCAGAGATGAAGATAGAGCAGCGCGAGCAGATCAAGAAAGCCATCCAAGAATCCTCAGTGATGGCACATCTGCAAGAACTTGTGGCCAGTGGCCAGCATATCCATCCAGAAGACATCACTGAAGTCTTGAACCTGCTCCATGATATATGCCCAGATTTCTTGTCTGCCTTAGATCAATTGGGCGAACTCAATGAACTGGAATACCAGGTAAGTCTGCTGTTGAAACTCGGTATCTCTCCCGCCTCTATTTCCCAGTTGGTACTTCGTGAAAAGACCACCATCTCTGCTGTTCGTAGGCGATTATATAAGAAAATCACAGGGCAGAATGGTACCCCAAGTGATTGGGATGAGATTATCCTTTCGCTGTAATCAGTCCCCATATTCCACAAAATGCCTGTCATAGCTTAGGGCTCCAAGGATGCCCCAGCCATTCTGAACGTTGCTGTAGATTTGTACGGGTTCCGAGAAGGCATCTTTCTCAGACACCTGATAGATCTGTACTGACTTTAGGTAGAGGTAAAGTTCCTTAGAGATGGCCTGTAGCTCTACCATTACTTCTGGGTCGCGCCACAAAGCCTCGATTATCTCCTCATCTGTCGTACCATTTGGAACCATGGGACTGTCAACTGTGAACGTATAATCCCTGCCCTGCATCAGTGAGTTATCGAATACATTGGAGAAGAAGGCAGGCCAACCTCCAAAGTTAGCCGTGATACGGCTGTCCAAAAACAGTTCGTCGGTTGAGAAGTATACATCCTGCATGGTGTAGTAATAATATGCAGTTGAGGACCATCCGTCACCCTCCCAAGTCTGGGAACTTTTATTGTATCTCACACCCCTCACACGTAGGCGATAGTATTTTTCTCCAGCGGTGTCTGTGATACGGCACGTCAAGCGCATCACGGTATCAGTTTCGAAACTAAGGTTTCCCTGATACCTGTACGGATTCTCTGGCACCCGTTCATGGCTTACTATCTCTATCTTTGGTTTGGCAGGCACGGTGGTCTCGGCATAAGCTATTTGAGGAGGGGAGACCTTTTCCGAAATAACCTTTCCCGAAGAAGCATCAAAGTCCACAACACCTCCCCCCATGGGCCTTGTTATGGCAGCCACCTCTATATGGTCGCCTGCCTTGGGCACATAGTCGCTTGTGTAGCATTTCGAATCATCGTTCCAAAACATTGTGAAACTCTGGCCGTTTACTTTTACTTCCACATTTGCCGAAGCAATGAGGTTTTTTCTATAGTAGTCGTTCTGCTGATAGTCCAGCGTGTTGTCGTTCTTCACGAACTTTTGTTCCTTGTAGTCATAGTAGGCCACACCGGGGGTCTTGTTGATGGGATAGGCATGACTTAGATACACCTTTAGCGGTGTGCCCTCTACGGCTATGGCATCTATGGTCATGTCGTTGGCCTGCTCTTCCTGTGTGTTCACAAAGTCGAGGGTACGTTCACAGGCACTGCCCATCAGTGCCAAGATGCAAAGTATGATGTAATGTTTTGCTTTCATATCTTTCAGAGTTTTAAAGTCAGACTTAATGAGGGCATGATGGGGAACATGCATACGCCTTTCAGTACGCGGCGGTTTTTCTCGTAGCCCCAGTAAACGGTAGAGATATTCTGCTGGTTGTAGAGGTTATAGATACCAATATCGCAGATCATCTCTCCTATGCCGATGCTGCCGTGATGCGTCAGGCTGATGTCCAGGCGGTGAACGGCGGGCATCACGTAGCTGTTGCGCTGCCCGTAGGTGTTGGTGCGCACCAGGTGCTGCACGTAGGTATTTTCGTAGTAGCCCGATGTGGAACTATTGTAGGCGGGATTCAGTTCATAGTCCATAGTCTGGTTGTCGCTCTCAGGTCTGTAGTTATTGAACTCATCAGGTATGGGACTGATGATGGTAGTAGATGCAAAGGAAGCCCTGCGCCCACTCTGGTAGGTCCATGCCGCAGAGAAGTCCCAGTTCTTGCTCAGTCGCTGTGTGATGCTGATGTTGAAGTTGTGCCTGCGGTCGCCAGGGGCGTAGAATTCATGCCCAGCATTCAGCTCCATGCCAGGACGGTTGAAGGTACGTAGCGACTTGCTCCATGTGTAGCTCACTTGCCCCGTAGTGTTTCCTGTAGTCTTCTGTGCCAATAGTTCCACGCCGTAAGCCTTGCCCTCGCCTTGTGCAATCATCTTCTCCCAGTGTGTTTCATTGAAGAACGTGCTTCCTTCCCTGTAGTCCACCACACCGTCCAGCCACTTGTAGTAGCCCTCCACAGAGAACTGCAGCCCATTCCGCAGTTCGTGGTTCAGGCCTACGGAGAGCTGGTCAGACATGCCTAAGTCCATCTCCTTGCTCAGAGGTATCCAGATATCTGACGGGCTGGTGAGGCTTCCACTGCTCAGCAGGAAGATGCCCTGTGACATGCGGGCATACGAGGCCTTCAGCGATAAGCCCTTTGCCAGCATGGCTCGCAACGACACACGTGGTTCCAAAGCCAGGCGACTCTTGCCATCAGTACTGTAGCCTTGCAGGCGCAGGCCTAAGTTGGCCCTGAGGAATTCGCCAAGTTTCCAGTCATCCTCAGCGTAGGCTGCATAGGTCTTCAGGCTCCGCTTGTCAGCGAGAAGGTTATGACGCTCCATTTCCGTGATCTTATAACGGTCGTCGCCCAGTCCCACGTTCCACACGATGTCCAAGCTGTGGGCCGTTTTTTGATAGTTCTTATAGTATGCCTCCACCTCTGGTGAAAGCTCCATAGAGCCTACCTGCACGCCTGCATGCACCTCGTGACGGTCTTGCTGACGGTAGGTCAGTTCCAGCTTGGCTCCTAAATCGTTTACCTTCGAGCGGTAAGTGGTGCTGTTCTCCACATCAGTGCGCGAATAGAGTTCTGCGCCTTCAGGTCCGTGCCCCCACTGGTCAAACCCCAACTTGTTATACATGTCGTTGATGTAGCCTAACTCATAGTCGTAGCCGCTGTAGCTCACCCTTGCATCCAGGTGTAGGGCATTACTGAACTCATGGGTATAGGTCAGTCCTCCAAGCAAGTTGTTCCAGTGGTTGGTAGTACGACTAGAATTTATGTTATCCACGATGTTTCCTTGATAGACGTCGTAAATATTTTTAGTAAGATAATATTCAAAGTGCTGTACACTCTCCTGCGGAGTAGCGTTGTTCACATCGTGCCCCAGATAGAAAACGCCTGTCAGCTTGTCCTTTTCCGTGAAACGGTGTACTAACTTGGCGTTCATGTCATAGTAACGCATGTGGCTATAGGCATTCATCTGCCCGGGGTTGTCGTATATCACCTCTTCCAGCATCGGTTTCACGATGGCTCCGAAATACGACATGCGGGCAGCTATATTATAGGAGGTGTGCCCTTTCCAGATAGGCCCTTCGGCTTGCAGGCGCGAAGCCAACATGCCCGCAGTGACAGATAGGCGGTGACGCTCCGCATCGCCCTCCTGCAAGCTGATGTCCACGATGCTTGACAGTCGGCTGCCGAATCGTGCGGGAAAGGCTCCCTTGTAGAGCACCACATCGTCCACTACGTCGGCATTGATGGCCGAGGTGAAGCCCTGCAGGTGCTCAGGGTTGTAGAGCGTGATGCCGTCTATGGCAAACAGATTCTGGTCCTGCTCACCACCACGAACGTATATGCCAGCCCGTCCCTCACCGCTGCTCTGCACGCCTGGCAGGCGTTGGAGCGACTTCAGCACATCCGCCTCGCCAAGCAGCACGGGCATCTTCCTGATCTGCTCCGCGCTCACGGCTATGGCGCTCATCTGAGAGCTCTGTACGCCAAAGTTGTGGCGCGTGCCATAGACCTGCACCTCGCCGAGGCTCTGCGTGTCCTGCCTGAGCTGGATGTCCAACTGCTGGTTTTGCGTCAGCGTGAGGTTTCTGGTCTCGCTGACATAGCCCACGTAGCTGAACACTATCTCCAGCGCTCGATTACTGGGTAGAGTCAGGGTGTACTGACCAGAAGCATTGGTTGTGGTACCTGTACGTCGCTGTGTATGATACACGGTCACGCCCGCTAATGGCTCTCCCGATGTGGCATCAGTTACCTGTCCGCTAAGTACCACGTTCTGGGCACTGAGAGAAAAGCATAATAAGCTGAACAATGCTGTAATATAGCTGCGTCTTAGCATTTTCATATCGATTATATAAAAGATTTTTAGTTACTTCTTTTGCAAATATAAAGTTTCTTTTTCAATTAAATGCAAAAATCCTGAAACCTTGCATGCATTAACATAATAAAAATTATTCCCCATATTCCACAAAATGCCTGTCATAGCTTAGTGCACCAAGGATGCCCCAACCATTCTGCACGTTGCTGTAGATCTGTACAGGCTCCGAGAAGGCATCAGTTTCTGTGTTACGATATAACTCTATAGATTTCAAGTAGTGGTAGAATTCTGGCGAGATAGCTTGTAGCTCTACCATCACCTGACTAGGTAACTCGGGCACTTCTGATGCCTTATGTAAATATCTTGTCCAATAATACTCCTGATCACTCTTCGAATAATAGGAATACCAATGGGCATTTGGTTTTGGACTATCGATGGTGAACGTATGCTGAGAACCTTTGAACAAAGTGTTATCGAAAACATTGCTGAAAAAAGCAGGCCATCCTCCGAATCCATTCGTCAGTCGATTGTCCACAAAGAGTTCATCCTCAGAGAAATAAACATCTTGCATTAGATAATGCACATAATCGCCTATCTCATTATAATGGGTATAACCATCCAGTCCCTTTTCCACCCCTCTGATTCTGAGTCGATAGTATTGTCCGCTGCCTGTATCACTGATACGGCAAGTGAGGCGCATAATAGTGTCTGTGGTATAGGTCAGTTCATTCATGTTACGGTAGGGATTTTCGTCCAGTACCTCATGACGAGTGATTTCTATTCGTGGCTTGGCAGGAACGGTTGTTTCTGCACTTACCACTCTGGAACCTATTACTTTGTCGTCCCAACTTAGCTCCTTGTAAACTGCTGTAATCTCTATGTGGTCATTTACTTGAGGTGCATAATTGCTGACATAAGAAATGCTGGCACTATCAAGTGCCAATGTATAAGTTTGCTGTCCGTTCACTTCGGCTGTTACTTCTGCATCAAAAACTGCTGTTTTCTTATAGTAGTCCCAAGTCTGATAGTCTGTGATGAGATTGTTTTTCGCGAAAATGGCATCTGTCCCTATGTAAGTCAGAGGCGTTTTCCCTATGGGGTACGAACGGTTTAGATACACCCTTAATGGCGTACCTTCCACAGCTACAGCATTGATGACCAGATTATTTTCAGCCTCTACTGAGGGACTTTCAAATTCGACCTCCTTCTCACATGCTGTAAATACCAGCAGTGAAGACAGGAAAAATAGTATCTTTGCTTTCATAATCGTTAGAGTTTAAGGGTTAGACTGATGTAAGGCATAATGGGGAATAGGCACACACCCTTCAAAGCTGGGCGGTTTGACGTGTAGCCCCAATAGACAGACGACAGGTTTTGCCTGTTATACAGGTTGTAGATACCTACGTCACAGATCATCTCGCCAATACCGATGCTTCCATGATGGCTAAAGCTGATATCCAGACGATGGACAGCAGGTAACTGGTAACTGTTGCGCTGGCGATAGGTATCCATACGTATTACGTTCCCGATATGTGAATTCTCATAATAGGTTTCTGTATCAAATCGCAAGGCTGGGTTTTCCTCATAGACGTCATCACCTTGAGTGATGAGAGGAAAACCATCATTGTATGCATTGAACTCATCGAGTACGGCTCCACTCATGGTTGTGGTGGCAATATTGGCACGCCTTCCACTTTGGAATGTCCATGTGGCGGAGAAGTCCCAGTTCTTGCTTAAGCGCTGAATGATGTTTATATTGAAATTGTGCCTGCGATCACCTGATGCATAAAACTCTCTACCTGCGTTTATTACCATACCAGGACGGTCGAAGGTGCGGAGCGACTTTGCCCATGTGTAACTGACTTGTCCACGAGTGTTTCCGATGGATTTCTGTGCTAAGAACTCCACGCCATACGCCTTGCCTTTGCCTTGTGCCACCAGTTCATTCCAGTTTTTAGCAGAGGCAAAAGAAGTTCCTTCGCGATAATCCACCAGATTGTCTAACCATTTATAATAGCCTTCCAAAGAAAGCTGGATTCCATTGTCAAAGTCTTTGTAAATACCCACTGACGTCTGGTCAGATTTGCCAGGTTTCATATCTTTGTTCAGTGGCATCCATACTTCTGAAGGATTGATCAGGCTTCCACTTGTAAGCAGGAACATCCCTTGAGACATACGGGCATAGGCAAGTTTTAGCGACAATCCCTTAGCCATCAGCAGGCGCAAGGAAGCACGTGGCTCCATTTGCAGGTGCGACTTACTATCTGCGTTGTAGCCTTGCAGTCGTAAGCCTGCGTTCAGCTCCAGCCTGCTGGTCAGGTTCCAATCTTCACTGATATATGCAGCGAAAGAAGTAACTGAACCTTTACCTGAAACTTGGTTATTTAGCTTACTCTCCCTTTCTGTATAGTCTTCTTCATACAAGTGCCTTCCCCATATAATTAACGACTCATCGTTCACACGTTTCGTCAGGTTATAAAAGTCGTAGTTTATTTCCGGATTCAGATCCTGCAGATTAGCTTGTAAACCCATATGAACCTCATGTATGTCTTGATGCTTCCATACAAGGTCAAGTTTGCCAGCCCAATCATTTACTCTTGAAGCGTAATTGTTTGAATGTTCTGTTAACTCAGAATTATCGAGTTCTGCACCTTCCCTTCCATGTCCTGATACATCGATTTCTACTACTCGACTTGAAGAAGAGTTGGTACCTAACTTATAGTCGTAGTTGCTGTAACTGAGTCCCATATTCAGTTTCCATGAAGAGGAAAGTTGATGTTCGTAGGCCAATCCTCCCAATAGGTTGTCCCAACTGTTGGTGCGTTGACTAAAATCAGTTACATCTCTGTAACCTGTAGTCTTACCATTGCTAACGTAATAACCTAATGATTTATCAAATATTGAAATATCATAATATGTTAACTTCCTACTGGACTCATTGGGGGTGGCATTGTTAACATCATGCCCCATATAGAACACTGCATTAAGCTTCGCTTTTTCGCTGAAACGATGTGTCAGTTTGGCGTTAATGTCGTGATAGCGCATGTGCGCAAACTCATTCATCTGCCCAGGGTTATCATACACCACTTCCTCCAACAATGGGCGCACGATGGCATTGAAGTAGCTTAAACGGGCACCTATATTAAAGGAGGTGTGACCCTTCCATAGCGGACCTTCTACCTGAATGCGTGAGGCCAGCATACCTACTGTGACAGAGGCATGGTATTTTTCCATATCGCCCTCGCGTAAGAAAATGTCGATGACGCTGGATAGGCGACTGCCAAATTGAGAAGGGAAGGCACCCTTATAAAGAACTACATCGTCCATCAAGTCGGGATTGATGGCAGAAGTGAAGCCCTGCAAGTGTTCAGGGTTATAGAGAGGGATGCCATCAAGTAAAAAGAGGTTCTGGTCATAGTCGCCTCCGCGCACATAGATACCTGCACGTCCCTCGCCACCACTTTGCACACCAGGCAGCATCTGGAGCGATTTCAGTACGTCTGCCTCACCCATCAGGGCAGGCATCTTCCGTATCTGATCCGCGCTCACAGCTATGGCACTCATCTGGATGCTCTTGGCTCCGAAGTGGTGCCTTTGGGCAGTAACTTCCACTTCATGCAAGACGGAATCTCTTGCGATATCCTGCCCACTAAGGGGCATGCTCAGTACAGTGAGCAGCCCCAACAAAGCGTAACAATATCTAACCTTCATCATAATTTAATTATATATTGCATGAGAAACATTCTACCATGAAAATTATTGTGGTTTGGCACCAGCTTGGGTAATTACGACGGCATTCCCCCCAGAAATCCCCGATTTACCAATAATAATGCCTGGTATTGAAATAGCCGTGACTCCAATAAGACCTTGTCTTTTGTCGCTGCCTGTGTTTTCTTTCACAGTCACATGATACGTCAGGTATTCCTTACCTGACTGCTCAGGAACACTTAAAGAAATCCACTCACTTCCATTAATGACCTGACAGTTTGCCTTGACGTTCGTGTGGATAATCAAATCCAATATTTGCGCTTCCGCACTGATCTCAAAGCCGTGTTTTTCAATCTCGAAAAAGCCGCTAGTGATTGAGTTTACTTCAGGTGCAGGTTCATCCTTATCATCGCTGCAAGCGCTAAGGCCGAGTGTCATTATTGCTATCATGAAGAGCAATATAGCTCCAAGAAATCTCTGTGTTTTCATGATTCTGTTAATTTTGGTTATCGTTTTTGCAAATATAGAAGCCTTAAAACATTAATTCCTTATTTTGGAGTGTACAAATAGTGTACTTTTTTTTGTACACTAGTGTACAAATTATAGGAGGTGAATCTCGTTTTTAACGATGAAATGGGCGTTTTTGGCGCAATTGATTATTCGGGCGCCCTATAGATATTGGTTTTGTAGAACTAAACATCTATATTTGCATTATTAATATTTATTGCTATGAAAACAAATGTCGTTTATCTGTTTGCAGTTTTTTTGGCTGTCTCCTTGCTTTCTTGTTCTGACGACTTGGATTATTTATTACCTATTGAGAAGGTTAATGTGGAGTATCGCGCTTTAAGGCCTTATGCCAATGGTAATGGACAGACTGCAGATCACAAGGGAGAAAAGGGACGTGACCATCGTGATGATTTTACATATTATTATACTGCGGATTTTCACAATTATCCTTATCCAGAGATTCTTGAAATTGGTAAACTTTATGCACTGAAACATGATCATGAGTCAAATCAGTGCATTCTTAAATTCTATTTTGGTTCCATGCCTATTCAAGATGTTATGGATTTTTATGATAATCAGTATATACACATTAATTTCTATAGTTCAAAAGGCACTTGTCGTGACTATCTCATTTATCAATATGATTATAATCAGCATCAATTTAAAACAGGACATCGGCTTTATAGAATTGGGGATCCTATCATAATACCAGGTTCTGTATGTGAACATTGCTCTTCTATTTTTGTTAGTTTATCCTCAAAAGAGGAAGAAGATTGGAAAGATCATTGTAGTTGGTATCAACCTTTTTTCTCTTTCACATATCATCACTGGAATTAATTGATAGAATACTATGAAAACTAATATCGTTTATCTGTTTGCAGGACTCTTAGCTGTTACCTTGCTTTCCTGTTCTGAAGATTCAGAACCTCTGATCATGCAGGAAGAAGTGAGTACTCCAATGTTAGATTATCAGACGCTTGCAGATGCACAGCGTGCATTGCGTCCCAGCGCCACAGCTCAGGAGGCAGAGTTGGGACAACCCGATAAAAAGGGGGAGAAGGGACGTGACCATCGCGACTGGTTTGATGCTTTTGAGAATACTCGTATCAAGAACTTTGAGAAGGACATCACTCAACTAGAAATAGGGGATCTTTATGCCATTGATCCTGATGGGGTAAATCCGTACATTTTCAAATTCTATTTCCCTGAAAAATATAGGGATTATGCGAAGGAGGAATATGAAGGTATGTATCTTAGAGTCAGTCTATATTCTTATTGGGGGCAAATGGTTGAATATAACTTTTTCTCTACGAGTGATTTTTCATTAGATGATTCTTTTACTGTGCCAAGAAAATATGTGAGTGACTGGTATTACTTTGAATGTCATTATAATTATTACTCTTCGTGGCTTGATATAAGAGAAGTAAAAATCAATGACCTTGTTATCATCAAGGAGTGGCACTAATATTCAAGGCTCCATAAGAGTCCACAAAATACAAGGAAAGACACTGTGTTAAATAATGTTAAGGCGTGCAAGGTTTCATGATTCCATCATTTATATAGAACGAGAAACGATTTATTTTTGTTATTTAAAGACAGAAGAATTATGAAAGCTAAATTTTTAATATGCATGATGCTGAGCACACTGATATGCTCATGCGGAGAAGATGATGCGGTGTCTGTGCTTCCAGAAGAAGATAACGCTGAAGTATTCACGAAAATCACACTTCTTGATACTAATGAAGATACCTATTACTTCTCACGTGAGGGAGGGGAAATCACTGTGACGATTACTGCCGACGGGCCTTGGACCGCTACGTCCTCCCATGACTGGCTCAAAGTACAGCCTTCTTCTGGTGAGGCTGGCACACATCTGCTTACCATCACTATACCCACATATGAGGCAGAAGATTCTAGATTTGCGGAGGTTCAGATAGGCAAGGATGCCAATAAGATGAGGCTGAAATTCTCTCAAGCGCCTGTGCCTGAAGTCCGTTCCCTGCATGACTATGAGCTCACGGCATCGCCTGTTCGCCTGACACTATATGTCTATCCAGAACTTGACTTCGAGATTACCTTGACAGAAGGGGCAGAGCAGTGGATAACTCCACTAAATACCCGTAGTAAGTGGGACTACTTCCATGAAAATACTACAGGCTTAAATTTTGAGATTAGCCCTAACGATACAGACCATCCACGTACAGGCACTGTGACGCTGAGCCGTGATGGCAGAGACTACAGCTTCACCGTGAGCCAGCACCACGATGATGACCTACGTCCTGTACTGATGGAATTCTATCATGCCTTAGGCGGAGAACAATGGAAGTACAACCAAAACTGGGGTACGGATGCACCATTGAATGACTGGTCAGGATTAAGACTTGAAGATGGTCAGATAGTTGCTCTCCAGATGCATTACAACAATCTCAAAGGTGAGATTCCCGAAGTCATAGGACAGCTCAAAACTCTTCAAGAGTTTGATATTCTGGGGGATGAAGACGTGGTGGGCAAACTTCCCGAAAGCCTTGGAGAACTGCCCAACCTCCGAAGGATCCAGATTTCCTTTAACAGCATCTCTGGAGCGATACCTGCCAGCTTAGGCAATGCTTCCAAGCTGGAAACCCTATGGTTATGCTATAACCAGCTCAGTGGTGAAATACCTGGAGAACTCGGAGCACTCCCACTGGAAGGGTTGAACCTCACGGGCAATAATCTCACAGGCAATATCCCAGAGGGACTGACAAAGATGCACACCATCAATCGCCTCTTTTTAACAGAGAATCGTCTTAGTGGTACCATCTCCAGTACTGTGAACGCCTGGCTTTCAGGTATCAAAGAAGCCCAGATCAATCCTCAACAAGAGGGGTATGGATTGTCCAGATGGTAATGCATTACAAATATAACTACTATGAAAAAACAATTGCACATTTGTTTGTAACTATATGGACTGTTTCGTTACTATCTTGTTCTGACTATAGTTCTGCCATTTAAAGACCTTTTCATCATCAAGGGTTTGCACTAATGACTGAGAAATAAGAAAGCGACAGAAGTAAAATAGGCATGGAAGCATGCCTATTTTTATAAGTTAAGTTATATGTGTGTGTATGTATTTTTGAAATATATTGAAATGAAAGTAAATAGAAAGGGGACAACAAAAGCAGAAATGTTGGCAACCGGCTCAGTTGAGAGAGTAAACTAAAGTAGTACAACAGCAGTTATTAACAAATAATCATCAGACAACGGCGCTATAAGAGTCAACATAATACTGGAAAAGACACAGGTATTTCTTTTCATTTCAGTTTTTTTACATTTTTTGTGTGCATACATAGTAAAGACTAA
>JAGCFP010000090.1 GCA_017650045.1 Bacteroidaceae bacterium
AAATATATATATAGTAATTTCTATTCACAGGTTCACGGATATATGAGTGTGCATACAAATTTTTAGAAAGAACTGAAATGAAATAAAATTTTACGCGCTCATTGCATTGCATAAATATGCAAGAAAAGAAGGGAAAGAGCCCCCTTTCCATACCCTGAAATTTGACCTCCCCCGTGAGGGCGTTAAAACTCCCTCGTGAGGGAGGCAGAATTTGCGCTTCAGAGATTTTTATGCATCTTGCCCAAGGATATTGCATATTTATGCGTGTCTGTAGGGTTGCATTTGGGGGACTTTGTATTACAGCGTGGTAGTTAATGTCAAAACTTCTGCTGAAAACCTCCAATAATATTAAATCTTGCAAGATGAGAAAGTGGATGATTATCATATCTCAAAATGCAAATAAATGTTAAAGTTTCTCTAAGGCCTTGACAAACGCCTATCTGAAGTTGTAAATTTATAATATAGACGGGGTAATTAAAGTGGTTACACTTAAATGCTCTTTACTGTCCACGGCGGTTTTTAGAAGAAGAGTAGGATATAAGTAATTATTCGGATAAAAAACGTGATAATCTGCAAAATCTTCCTATCTTTGTAAAACTAATGAAAATGGACGTAATTTGAAGAAAGGCGACTGAAATAACTTTTAAATAATTATAGACTATATGAAAAAGACAATTGCAATCTTGTTTATGTGCGTATGTGCCATGACGGCCTTTGCACAGCAGGCTTTGGGGCCTGGTACTGGCATTGTTTCTCCTGAGATCAATGCGGATAATACGGTAACCTTCAGGTATCAGAATCCGAAGGCTGTGATCGTAAGACTTAGTGGTGACTTCCTGCCTCAGCGCTTTGTGGATATGGAAGAGAAGGACGGGGTGTGGACTTATACTACCGCTCCGCTGGAGGGTGAACTGTATTCTTATTACTTCATGGTGGACGGTAAGCGCCAGTTGGACCCATCTAACGTGTATATGAATCGTGACATCGCTACATGGACCAACATCTTCATCATGAGCACCAAGCCTGGCGATGCAGGACACTACTACATGAACAACAATGTGCCTCATGGCACCCTCACCAAGATCTGGTACGACAGCCAGAATGCTGGCATGGACCGTCGCCTCACGGTGTATCTGCCTCATGGTTATGAGAAGAGCAATGCCAAGTATCCTGTGCTTTACCTGCTGCATGGCTCTGGCGGTGATGAGAACGCATGGTCGGAACTGGGACGTACGGCGCAGATTCTGGACAACCTGATTGCCGAAGGTAAGGCTCAGCCTATGATCGTGGTGATGCCTAACGGTGTGGTGCGCAATCCTTCTGCTCCTGAGGTGAATGAGATCAATATGTTTCAGCCTACCATGACGAACAGTCGCGACCAGGATACCAAGCCTATGGAGGATGAGTTCCCAACCATCAAGAAGTTCGTGGAGACTACGTTCCGCGTGAAGACTGGACAGTATAACACGGCTGTGGCTGGTCTGTCTATGGGTGGTCGTCACTCCTTCGCTATCTCTCGTCGCTACCCTGGAACCATTGGTTATGTGGGTATGTTCTCAGGCGCAGGTAGCGGTCCTGAAAACGAGAAGGAACTGAAGGCTTTCTTCGCTGCTAAGCCAAAGTTGTACTGGATTGCCGTGGGTTCTGCTGATGGTGTGAAGGTTTCTGCTTCTGCTCTGCGCGACTACTGCAACGAGAAGGGTTATCCTTGCGAATACTATGAGAGTGATGGTGGACACATCTGGAAGAATTGGCGTGTGTATCTGACTATCTTTGCTCAGAAACTGTTCAAATAAGGATTTGGGAAGACTGCTATAAAAAAGGAAAGCACCTCCCAATATAAGAGGTGCTTTTCTTATGCGCTTCAAGAACAGAAGGATTTAGCGGAACAGTCTGGGAGCGAGGTCCTTCAAATTATTACGCCACGTGCTCCAGGTATGCCCCGTTTGGTAAGGCTCGCTGTATTCATAGTTGATGCCATACTTGTCGAAGATCTTATTGGTCCTCTCTCCACTGACATGGGTGATGTCTGTAGAACCACCCTGTGTGTGGGCGAAAATCTTGAAGCTCTTGTTGATCTTGGCTGCATTTTCCTTGAGGTGGAAGCGCTCTGCCTCCTTCTCATAATCCAGGTTAGGATTAAAGCCACCACTCAGCACAAAGACATAGCCAAACTTATCGTAATGTGCCAACGTGGTTTCCAGCGTCTGGATGCCTCCCATGGAAAGGCCTGCCATGGCGCGATGGTCTTTGTCTGTAAGGCAACGGTAATTGCTTTCGATATAAGGAATGACGCTTCCCATCAGGTCGTTCGTGAAGTTCTCCATCAAGTCGCTCATGTCCTGACGTTGGGCAGGAATGTTTCCGTTGGGCATCACGACAATCATAGGGAGTATCTTCCCTTCTGCAAGCAGATTATCTAGGATAAATCCTGCACGACCTACAGTTGGCCAGGCATTGTCTGTATCTCCACCTCCATGTACCAGGTAAAGGACTGGCAGTTTCTGTTTGGAGTTTTCATAACCTGCTGGGGTCCATACATGCAGACGACGTGTAGTGTTAAGGGCCTTGCTATAATAGTAGCGCTGTGCGATAGCTCCATGCGGCACATCCTTCATAGAAAAGAACTCGTTCCCATCATCTATCTCTGCGATGGCAGAGGGCTCACTGGCAAATGCGCCCTTTGGATCATAGACGTTCAGTCCATCTACCACATAGTGATAACGATAGGCGCCTGGTTGGGCATCCTTGATGGTGATGTTCCATACGCCATTAGGGTTCTCTTTCACTTCGGGCCTTTGTCCCCAAGGTACGATATCGCCTGCAAGGGATACGGTTCTGGCTTTTGGAGCATAGATGCTAAACACTACACTCCCATCTGCCTGTCTGCGAATGGATTGGAGGGTGTCGTTAGGGGTAGGGGTGCGTCGTTGTGCCTGTACTGGTAGTAGGCTGCCAACGGCGAGGAGGATAGCAAATAATAGATGACACTGTTTCATATCTTGATAGTTTAGTTAGTTTCTACAAAGATAATGTTTTTGCATATACAAAAAAAGAATCAAGCACCTAATGTGGATGCTTGATTCGTAAGAGCGGAAGACGGGGCTCAAACCCGCGACCCTCAGCTTGGAAGGCTAATGCTCTATCAACTGAGCTACTTCCGCAGTTTCTTCGAAACTGCGGCATTGTCAGGCTGCACTCGGCATAATCAAAGCAAGCTTTGCTTCTGCGCTCGTTTGCACGACAACTCCGCTTCAAAGATTGGTGGGCAAAGATGGATTCGAACCACCGAAGGCGTGCGCCAGCAGATTTACAGTCTGCCCCATTTGGCCACTCTGGTATTTGCCCATGTCGTTTTTGCGGTGCAAATATACGACTTATTTTAAAAATTCCAAACTAAATTGACCATTTTTATTGCAGTGAGCGCGCATTCCTCACCTTTATTGCCTAAGGCTCCCCCTGCACGTTCTTCTGCCTGTTCCATGGTGTCTGTAGTAAGTACACCGAAGATAACGGGTATATTGCCAGTGGTGTTCAAGGCGGCGATGCCTTGGGTGGTACCCTGACAAACATAGTCGAAGTGGGGCGTGCCTCCACGCACTACACTGCCAAAACAGATCACTGCATCCACCTCTTCTTGCTGAATAAACTGGTTGGCTCCGAAGATAAGCTCAAAACTGCCAGGAACGTGTTTCACGTGGATATGCTTCTCCTTGGCACCATGCGCCTTCAGCGTGTCTATGCATGCACGGAGCATAGAGCCTGTTATGGCATAGTTCCACTCTGAAACCACAATGCCGAAAATCATCTCTTCGGCATTGGGTATCTCGTTCATTTGCTGATCATTCAGCAAGTGGTCGGCTGTGGACATTCGTAATGATTTATTTAGACATCAACTCTACCTTCTCGATATACTTGTCGATATCCATTGCCTGGTAAGAGTTGAAGTATTTATCCTTAATGGTCTTGTAAGCATCCAGTGCCTTATCCAACTTGTTCTGCTGAACATAGATATCAGCAGCCTGACGCAGGTAGATAGGAGTCAGAGAAGTATTGTCGGCCTCCTTAGCTGCACTCATCAGCAGATCAACAGCCTTGTCCAGATTGCCTGTCTGTGCGTAGCAGTTACCCATCGCACCCTTAATGGCTGGAGATACCATCTGATCCTTGGCATTGAACTTGTCGAGCTCTTTCACAGCCTCGTCGTATCTACCCAGATGAGCCAGACTCAAACCTGCATAAGCACGAGCCAAGTTGGCAGCCTTCGTACCGCTGAACTCATCAGCAACCTTCAGGAAACCTGCGAAACCAATGCTGTCGCCATTGAGGGCCATCTCATAGTTGTCGTTCTCAAAATACTGCTCACCCTTGAACAATGCAGCCTGTGCCTTGTGCTCACGTGGAGCCTTGTAAAGGGACTGGTATGCAAAAATAGCAGCAATGATGATGATGATAGCTGCAATAGCGCCAATGATGGCTTTCTTGTTTTTCAAAAGGAATGCCTCTGACTTAGACACTGCTTCTTCCAAGTTGACGGCTTCATTTTTTTTCTTCTGTTGTACCATTTTAATGTATGTTTTTTGTTATTATTCTGTTATAATTTGTTTTCGAACCGCAAAATTACGCTTTTTATAAGTATTGGCGAAATTTAGAAGCATCTTTTTTTATTTTTAAGGTGTAAAACCTCATTTTTCTTGTTATTTTTGTGTCCAAAATGTACGAAAGATGATATTAAAAAGGATTTCAATACTCAATTACAAGAATTTGCAGCAGGTGGAGTTGCAGTTTTCTCCAAAACTCAATTGTCTTTTGGGGCAAAACGGAATGGGCAAGACTAATCTGCTGGACGCGATCTATTACTTGTCGTTCTGTAAGAGTATGGGTAATCCGATTGATTCGCAGAATATTTTCCATGAGGCCGACTTCTTCATGATTCAGGGTTTTTATGAGATGGAAGATGGTAGTGTGGAAGAGATCTCGTGTGGTACTAAACGGAAGCAGAAGAAGCAGTTCAAGCGCAACAAGAAGGAATATCAGCGTCTTTCGGAACATATCGGCTTCATTCCGCTGGTCATGGTGTCTCCAGATGACCAAGCCTTGATCTTGGGAGGTAGTGATGAGCGTCGCAGGTTCATGGATGTGGTGATCTCACAGTATGATAAGGAGTATCTGGATGCTCTGATTCGATACAACAAAGCATTGGTGCAGCGTAATGTGTTGCTGAAGAGTGAGGTGCCTGTGGAGGATGATGTGTTCTTGGCTTGGGAAGGGGTCATGGCAATATCTGGGGAGGCTGTCTATCGGAAACGACAGGCTTTCATAGAGGAATTCATCCCCATCTTCCAGAAATATTATTCGTTTATTTCGGGTGATAAGGAGATGGTGTCACTGGCTTATACTTCGCATGCGCAACAAGGGGGCTTGATGTCACAGTTTGCTGCACTGCGTGAGCGTGAGAAAATCATCGGCTTTTCCATGCATGGTATCCACAAGGATGAGTTGGAGATGCGTCTGGGTGGTTTTCCCATTAAGCGGGAAGGTTCGCAAGGACAGAACAAAACGTATCTGGTGGCACTGAAACTGGCTCAGTTTGAGTTCTTGAAGCGCACCAGTAGGCAGTGTCCTTTGCTGTTGCTGGATGATATCTTCGACAAGCTGGATGCGCAGCGTGTGGAACAGATCTTGAAACTGGTGGGCAGTGATGACTTTGGACAGATTTTCATCACGGATACCAATAGGGAGAACATGGATTATATCTTGCAGAAGGTGGGGGGAGATTACCAACTCTTCTTGGTGGAGGATGGGACTATCACTCCAATGGAGGAACCATATAATACTGAAAGCGTATGAAGAAACGTGATGCACAACCCATAGGCAAACTGATAAGGCAGTATCTGCGGACAGAATGTCTGGAGTCGCCCCTGAATGAGAGGCGTTTACTGAATGCCTGGAATGAGGTGATGGGCCCAGTCATCGCTGGTTATACCCGTGAGCTTTTTATCAAGAATCAGGTGCTCTTCGTACACTTGTCATCGGCGGCTCTGAGGCAGGAACTGATGATGGAGCGTAAACGACTGGTGGAACGCCTGAACGGACATGTGGGGGCGCAGGTGATTACGGACGTGGTGCTGCGTTAATGCTGCTTTGGTCAGAGGGTGATGACTTTATCCATTGGGATGTCTTGGGGGGTGGTTGGAACATCGTCCACCAATTGGTAAGGAAAACAGATACCTATCTTCTTGGCATGAGTCAACCTGGGGAGTAGGCGGTCATAAAAGCCTTTCCCTCTGCCTAAACGTTTCCCTTCCTTATCAAAAGCCATGCCTGGCACTACCACCAACTCTATCTGGTCAAACGCTTCAAACGTCTCTCCCTCAGGCTCCTGAATACCGAAGGTTCCTTCATGAAGTTCCCCTTGAAAGACTTTAAGCTCCAGTGTCTCTCCCTTCACAACGGGTAGGAGCAATCGCTTCTTAAGATAATAGCGCGAAACCAAGGCATGGGTATCTACTTCATCGGGCAAGGAGTAATAGAGCAAGACGGTCTGAGCGCGAAGAAAATCTTCGTCGGCTTCCAACTTTTTGATGATGGAGGCTGATTGTTCATCCTTGAGCGAAGAATAGAGGTCTTTCTGCGCTTTGATGAAACGACGAAGACTTTTCTTGTCGATGCTCATGACTGTTTTTCGGGTGCTTTCGGGAAGGCATCTCCGTTTTTCAGTATCTCCATTGCCTTCAAGACGGCATTGTCGTCTTGGTTAAGGAACTGGATGTATGGTTGCTGACCTAAGATGTTGTAGATGATACCTCCAATCACGTTGCGCTCTATCAGTTTGTACGACTTGCTTATCAGCAGGTTGCGACGCTTGATGCCTTTACTATCGGCATATACCAGGAACTTATCCACAATGCCGTGCTGACGAAGGTATTTTACCATCTTCTCCACATCTTTCAGTTCGGTAAGCTTGGCACGGTTACTGTCGCTATAGTTGAAGCAGAACTGCTGGATGATGCGCTTGTTGCTGACTTCGATCAGGTAGGAAGTCACACCTGTAGTATCCTGTGCAACAAATACATCGGGCATGATGCCACCACCACCATAAACGGGTCGGCCTAAGATGGTATGGTATTCATCATCGGTATTCAACTTGATACTATCGGCAGAGAAGAACTCACCATGTTCGTAGCGGTTCAGCCAGTCCATCTCATACGCTTCATCTTTTCCATTTTCATAAGGACGCTGGATACAACGGCCTGATGGGGTATAGTAGCGGGCTATGGTCAGGCGGATGCCAGAACCGTCACTAAAGTCGATGGGTTGCTGTACCAGTCCTTTTCCAAAAGTACGGCGGCCAACGATGGTTCCGCGATCATTGTCCTGAATGGCTCCTGCGAAAATCTCACTGGCTGAGGCTGATCCTTCATTGACAAGCACCACCAGTGGCATGCGTTGTACGCTTCCTGTTCCATTGGCGTATTCCATCTGGCGTGGATACTTGCGACCCTGCGCGAAGACGATGAGTTGTCCTTCTGGTAGGAACTCATTGGCCATACGTATGGCGGCATCCATGAAGCCTCCTGTATTATCACGCAGATCCAGGATGATACCCTTACAGCTCTGGTGGGTGAGTTGGGCCAAGGCATTCAGTAGTTCCACGTGAGTTTCTCTGCCAAACTTACTGATCTGGATATAACCAAAGTCCTTGTCGATCATATAGGCTGCTTCTATTGTGTTTTGTGGGATATCTGCACGAATGATGTTGAAATCCAGCAACTCTTTTTCGGACGCACGCTTTACGCTGATCTTTACCTGAGAGCCCTTTGGACCCTTCAGACGACGCTTAGCTTCGTTTTCAGTCACTATCTTACCCACGAACAGGGTATCGTTCACTTTCACAATACGATCGCCTGCCATCACACCAACCTTCTCAGATGGTCCACCTGCCACGACGCTGTTGACATGGATGGTGTCATCTTGGATCTGGAACTGGATGCCAATGCCACTGAAGCTAGCTTCCAACTCTGAGTTTACATCTTCATAACTCTGAGCAGAGATGTAAGTAGAGTGAGGATCGAGTTCTGCCAGTATCTGTGGCAATGCAGACTCCACCAACTTGTCCATATTGACGGTGTCTACATATTGGTCGTCCACCACACGCAGTAAGGCGTTCAGTTTATTGGACGAACCATTGATGATGCCCAAGCGGTTTCCACCATAGTTGCGGGCATAGAACGTACCTACCAGAATACCCACTATCACACTGATGGCGATGATTAGCGGAGTGAAACGTAAAGGTCTGTTGCTCATTTTCTTTTGCTTTATTCAGTCTTGTTGATATCCATAAAAATCACATCGATGCCTGCACGTTCCAACAACCTGAGGCCATCGTCAAGGCGATACTTCTGCGAATACACCACCCGCTTGATACCTGCCTGTATGATGAGCTTGGCGCATTCGATGCAAGGGGAATCGGTGACATAGAGCGTGGCTCCGTCACTGCTGTTGTGGGAGCGAGCAATCTTTGTGATGGCATTGGCTTCCGCATGAAGCACGTAAGGCTTTGTCACGTTGTTCTCATCCTCGCAAATATTCTCAAATCCCGAAGGGGTGCCATTGTACCCATCGGAGATAATCATCTTGTTCTTCACAATCAGTGCTCCAACCTGTCGGCGTTGACAGTAGGAGTTTTCTGCCCAAATCTTGGCCATACGCAGATAGCGTACGTCCAATGCTTTTTTCTTCTCTTCTTCTTTCTGGCTCATGTCCTTTTATTTTTTAGGAACTAAGGCAATAACCCTTGTCAGTTGTCCGTCCTTGAAATGTATATATAAATTAGAATTGTCTCCAGCATATTTGTACACGTTGGCCGACAGCCCTCTGATGAAGGCCTTGGCCAATACATCGGTATCGGAACCTTTCCACTTCACGTCAGAGAACTGTAGGGCACGGGTATCTCCATCAGCTGTCCAATACCCTTCCACTGTGGCATTTACTGCCCTTCCCTCGAACGTGCCCCCCATCTTTCCTGTATTCAGCAGTCCTCCCTTGAATATCAGGTTATAGCTGCTCTTGTCCTTAGCCAACTCATTACTAATTTTGTAGGCTTCTTCAGGATTGTCGAATCCTTCCCAGAAATCAATGGGGGTAGAGGGCTGCCCGTCTGGAAAGATATAGCTCATCTTCCATGTCTTTCCAGTGAAGATCTCCATCACGTCGTCTTCACGCTCGCAACTGCAAAGACTGATGGACAGCGTTGCTATTAATAATATAATAGGTGTAAATCTTCTCATCGTTTTATCCCGTTTCTAATTAACAATGCGTCGATGGTTGGCGCTTTTCCTCTGAATCGTTTATAGAGCGTCATGGGGTGCTCAGTACCACCTCTGGAAAGCACATGCTCACGCAGTGAGGCTGCCACTTCCTGATTGAAGATGCCCTTCTCCTTGAATAAGGCAAAAGCATCGGCATCCAGCACCTCTGCCCACTTGTAGCTGTAATAACCTGCTGCATAGCCACCCGCGAAGATGTGTGAGAACTGCACACTCATGCAGGTGCCCTCAGCTTGTGGCAACACTTGAGCCCGCTTCCACGCTTCACGCTCGTAAGGGATGATTTCCCCCTCAAAGGGTACTGTGCGGGTGTACCAAGCCATGTCGAGCAGTCCAAAGCTCACTTGACGCAGGCAGGCATATGCTACGTTGAAATTCTGAGAGTCTATCACTTTTTGTACCAAATCCTCAGGAATCAGTTCGCCCGTCTGGTAATGGTGCGCAAAGGTATGGAGGAATGCTTTCTGAGTGGCATAGTTCTCCATAAACTGCGATGGCATTTCCACAAAGTCCCAATACACATTGGTACCGCTAAGACTTTGATACGTGCTATTGGCGAAGATCTCATGCAGACTATGTCCAAACTCATGCAGGAATGTTTCCACTTCTCCAAACGTAAGGAGGGCAGGCTTTTCTTTTGTTGGCTTGCTGAAGTTCATCACCAGTGAGACATGCGGACGGGAATTTTCGCCTGTTTCTGCATCTTTCCATTGCCCTTTATAATAGGTCATCCAGGCACCACCTTGCTTGCCTGCGCGGGGGTGAAAATCGGTATAGAGCACTGCCAGGTAGCTGCCATCCTTATCGAAAACCTCATAGGCTTTCACATCGGGATGATAGACAGGTATCTCTTTGTTTTCTTGGAAGGTGATACCATAAAGACGCGTGGCCAAGCCAAATACTCCCTTGATGACATTGCTCAACTCGAAGTAAGGACGCAGTTGCTCGTTGTCATAGTCGAATCGGCGTTCCTTCAACTTGTGAGCATAATAGCTCCAGTCCCAAGGCATAAGCTCAAAATCATCGCCTACCAATTCTTTGGCTATGTTACGCACCTCATCCACTTCTTTTAAGGCCGTGGGTGTGTATGCTTCCAGTAGGTCGTCAAGCAGTTTATAGACATTGGTCGTATTTTCTGCCATGCGACGTTCCAGTTTATAGTCAGCATAAGTCTTGTAGCCCAACAACTGAGCCAACTGTAAGCGCAGGTTTACCAGTTGCTTCACTATCTCAAAGTTGTTATGCTGGTTTGCATGCGTGCATCGAGTGTTATAAGCCATGTAGAGTTCTCGACGCAGTTCCCTATCATCAGCATACATCATGAAAGGTATGAAGCTGGGTGCATGTAATGTAAATACCCATCCTTCCAATCCTTTCTCCTGTGCGGTTTCACGAGCTGCCACCTTACTGCTCTCAGGGAGACCTGCCAATTTTCCCTCTTCACTGATAAGCAAGCGGTAGTCATTGGTTTCTTTCAGTAAGTTCTCGCTGAATTGCAGGGTCAGCAAACTTAACTGGTTGGTCAATTCTCTATAGGTAGCCTTATCCTTTCCTTCGAGATTGGCACCATTGCGGGCAAACCCTTCATAGATATCTTCCAGCAGTTTGTGCTGTTCTTGTGACAAGTGGAGACTTTTCCTTTGTTCATACACTGCCTTTACCCGTTTAAAGAGTGCTTCATTCAGGGAGATGTTATTACCATGCTCGCTAAGCAGTGGCATCAATGTTTTCGCCAGTTCCTGCATCTCATCGTTGGTCTCAGCACTGAGTAGATTCTCAAAGACGGTGGTAGCACGTTCCAACAGTCGTCCGCTACGCTCGAAGACTTCAATGGTATTTTCGAAGGTAGGCGCTTCCGTATTGGCAGTCAGCGCATCAATCTCCGCTTGTTGCTGCTTGATGCCTTCGCGTATGGCAGGTTTGAAGTGTTCCAGCTTTATAAGATGGAAGGGAGGCACCCCATGAGGTGTCTTATATGTCTCGAAGAATGGATTCATTTATTTCATTTGCTTATTAATGTGCAAAGGTAACACATTTCTAATAATTCACCGCATCCAAAATCGTAAATAGTATTAAAGTCTGAAAAGTTCTTCGCTTTATGATGAGGGTTGCCTTCTGGAAGATGGAGTGGTAGGGATAAGCATGAAAAAAGCCGCCTGTATAAAACGGGCGGCTTTCATATTCGTAGGTGTCTGAGATTACTTCAACTCAGCCAGATACTTGATGGTGCGAACCATCTGAGAAGTGTAAGAGTTCTCATTGTCATACCAAGAAACAACCTGTACCTGATAGCAATCGTCAGAAATCTTAGAAACCATAGTCTGAGTTGCATCGAAGAGTGAACCGTACTTCATACCGATAACGTCAGAAGAAACGATCTGATCCTCAGTGTAGCCGAATGACTCAGTACCAGCAGCCTTCATGGCAGCGTTGATGCCTTCCTTAGTTACGTCCTTAGCGTTAACCACAGCTACCAAGATAGTAGTTGAACCAGTAGGAGTAGGAACGCGCTGTGCAGAACCGATCAGCTTACCATTCAGTTCAGGAATTACCAGACCGATAGCCTTAGCAGCACCAGTTGAGTTAGGAACGATGTTCTGAGCACCAGCACGGCTACGACGGAGGTCACCCTTGCGCTGTGGGCCGTCCAGAATCATCTGGTCGCCAGTGTAAGCGTGGATGGTTGACATGATACCGCTTACGATAGGAGCGTACTTGTTCAGAGCGTCAGCCATAGGAGCCAAGCAGTTAGTGGTGCAAGATGCAGCAGAAATCACTGTATCAGCAGGAGTCAGAGTCTTATGGTTTACATTGTAAACGATAGTAGGCAGGTCATTGCCAGCAGGAGCAGAGATAACCACCTTCTTAGCACCAGCCTGGATGTGAGCAGAAGCCTTCTCCTTTGAAGTATAGAAACCAGTGCACTCCAGAACTACGTCTACGCCCAGCTCACCCCAAGGCAGCTCAGCAGCGTTAGGCTTAGCATAGATGGTAATTTCCTTACCGTCAACGATGATAGAGTTGTCTGTAGCCTCTACAGTGTGCTTGTTCTCACCGAATTTACCAGCGAAGCCACCCTGAGCGGTGTCATACTTCAACAGGTGAGCGAGCATCTTAGGACTTGTCAAGTCGTTGATAGCTACTACTTCATAACCTTCAGCCTCGAACATCTGACGGAAAGCGAGGCGACCGATACGGCCAAAACCGTTAATTGCAACTTTTGTCATTTGAATAAAAATTAATAGGTTTATTGTATTATTACTAAAATCTTTTTTAGTCCTTGTTAAATTTTTTTCTTTTGCGTTGCAAAATTACGAAAAATCTTTTATATATTCGCATCATAAATACATATTTAATTATTAAAAAAGTAAAATTATGGGATTTGTTAAAGAGTTTAAGGAGTTTGCCATGAAAGGCAACGTGATGGACATGGCTGTCGGTGTGATCATCGGTGGTGCGTTCGGTAAGATTGTAAGCTCATTGGTGGGCGACGTACTGATGCCAATCGTAAGCTTGTGTACGGGTGGTGTAGATTTCACCAACCTGTTCGTGAAGCTGAGTGGCGAGGGTTCTTATGCTACACTGGCTGAGGCTCAGGAAGCAGGCCAGTCTGTTATAGCTTATGGACAGTTCATTCAGAACATCGTGGACTTTATCTGCGTAGCATTCTGCGTCTTCTTGATGATTAAGGCCATGAACAAGATGAACAAGAAGAAAGAAGAAGAAGCTCCAGCACCAGAACCTCCAGCACCAAGCGCTGAGGAGACTCTGCTCACTGAAATCCGTGACTTGCTGAAGAAGAAGTAATCTTCTTTAAGATGCTTTAAAATGATGAAGACTATGCAGATTCCTGCATAGTCTTCATTGTTTTTATCTTATTGCCTGATTTTACTTGAAAATCAGTTGCACAAAAGAAGCCAGGTTTCTGCGCCAAACCTTCCACTCATGGGCGCCTGGGAACTGTTCCCAAACCACACCCTTATAGCCATTCTGGTCGAGCTTCGACTTGAAGTCTTTCATGCCATCGATACGATTGTCCTGTTCACCACAAGCCAGGTAAATCACGTCGAACTTGTTGTACTTACTTGGTGCAGAGTACATGCCAGGGAACAAAGCTTCTGCATCGAAGGGGGTACCACCAATGGCCGTAGAGCCAATAAGTCCAGAGGAGAAGATCCCTACATTAGAGAATACATCGACGTTACGGAATGCGATGAAGAACGATTGTCCGCCACCCATGGAGAGTCCTGCTACGGCCCTGCCTTTACGGTTCTTGATGACGTTGTAGTTTTTCTCTACGTAAGGCAGAATATCAGCTACCAAAGAGGAGTAGTTGTCGAAGCCTGAGGCATATTGCTTCACGTCAGTCTTCACAGGGATACCCAGTGTCTGTGCAGCATACTGGTTAGGATTACCATTGGGCATCACCACGATCATAGGTTTAGCCTTGCCTTGGGCAATCATGTTGTCCAGGATCTGTGCTGTTCTGCCTAAGGTAGACCAAGCATCTTCGTCGCCACCACCACCATGAAGCAGGTAGAGTACAGGATACTTCACTTTCTTGTTGTTACGATCGTACCCTGCAGGGGTATAGACATACATGCGACGCGTCATGTTGTTCTCTGCAGAATAATACCACACATGCTCCACATTGCCTGGCTTGCTACATTCAGCATAAGCATCAGCATAGCCACCAGGAATCAGCAAGGCATTCATGTAGCGAGAACCATCGCGCTGCACCATCACGTTGGCTGGGTCGAGCATAGAGACGCCATCTACCAGGAAGGTGTAGGTGTAGAGCTCAGGAGAGGGTTGAGGAA
>JAGCFP010000091.1 GCA_017650045.1 Bacteroidaceae bacterium
GCAGTGGTATCGCACAGGGCACCATCAACGCCTCATGGGCAGCCATCGGCGAGGTGATCAAGGCATGGGCGACCGAGGGCCACAGCGTAGCCATCCCTGGACTGGGTACCATGCGCTTCGGCGTGCGTGCCTCCTCTGTGGCAGATGTGTCAGAAGTGAGCACCGGTCTGATTAAGACGCGTAAGGTGATCTTCACGCCAAACGTGGACATCAAGGACGAGTTGAAGAGTACGAGCATCAACATCACCTGTTATGACAAAGATGGTAACATCGTGAAGCAGGTGACCAGTGATGATGCGGGCACCATCGAGGAGCCAGACAATGGCGACGACACTGGCGAAAACGAGGGCAGCGAAGGTGGCACTACCCAGCCTACGATCCCTGATCCAGACACTGGAGGTATTGGCTAATTCATACCTCACCCTAACCCTCCCCTTTCTTAGGGGAGGGAACTTTGGGGGTGCTCCCCTAAGATAGGGGAGCTGACCCGAAGGGTCTGAGAGGTATGAAACCATCCGCATGGTTACAATAAACCTAAACTTTTAACCTAAACCTTAACTACTATGAAGAACAAGAAAGAACTTTTGAAGTATGGCATCCAGTTGCTTATAGCAATCCTCACGGCCATTGGTACCTCGATAGGCGTTACTTCCTGCATGAGTATGATGTTATATATAGGGGGGAAGAGAACAGAGATGTGCGGGTGAAAGGACTCGAACCTTCACGACTTTCGTCACCAGATCCTAAGTCTGGCGCGGCTGCCAATTACGCCACACCCGCATGTGTGGTAGAAAACCGAGCGCAAAGATAAGAAGATTTTCGTTACTGACAAATTGTTTTGCCAATTACTTGCTTTTTAGATAGGCACGGGCCGTTTCAATGATGGTATCCTTTCCGCGTTGCTGGTCGGCTATGTCCATATCAACCTTGATATCGGGGTCGATGCCAAATTCGGTATGTTCTTTCTGTGCGTTGAGGATGGGACAGGCAGAAAAGCGCACCCCCCAACCATTAGGAAGCTCAGAGGTAAAGGGCATACCTGAACCACCTCCAGTTTTGTCGCCAATGATGGTAACAAGGGGCAACTCACGCATCATGCTGGTAAAGTAGTTGGTGGCACTGAAGGAGTGACGGTTGGTAAGCACCACTACGGGTTTTTGCCAGCGGATACGGTCCGAGGGTTCCAGATACATGGGTTCTGGGGTTGAGAAGTCGCTGTGCCCTTTCCCCGTCTTGTGGCAGATATATCCTACAAGCGTCTTTTCATTAGTGAATCGGGCAGCGATGCGATCAGCCGTGGTTAGGTCACCCCCACCGTTATTGCGCACATCGAGGATAAGTCCGTCGCAAAGGGAAAAATAGTCAAGCATCTCGGAGAGGCTGCCATTACCAACAGCCGATGAGAATGAACCATAGTACAGATAGCCGATATTGTCATCCAAGATGGTATATTGCAATCCGCCACTGATGCGGTAGCCTTGTCCCAAGTAGTCTTCCACCAGTGCTTCACTGAAGTTTCGTGGATAGTCTTCGTACCAGTCCCAATAGCGTGCCACATTGTGGGTAGTGTAGAGGTTCACATGGCCGTCTTTCAGTTCTGCAAGCATGTTTCCAAGTACCTCAAAGAGGTTCTCATTCGTTTTGGTGGCTTTTACCTGCGGTTCGTATTTCTGGTGAATGGCATTCCAATCCACTTGCTTGTAATCCAAGAAGCAGTAATGCTCATCAATAAGGCGCCACAGGGTTTCAAAATTGTCCATAGGCGTGTCCTTAAAGTCGTCTTCACCCACGCAAGCCGTGAGTGAGAATAGCAATAGGAGAAGGTATGTCAATCGTTTCATGGCTTACAGCTTTTTGAGGTGTTTCACAAATCCTATCATCATCGTATGACTGTAGATATGCGATTTCAGTCCGTTGAGCTTAGCTTGTTGGAGGTCGCATACATAGCCAATGCGTAGGGTGGTCTTCTTAATCTGGAAATCCACTGACAGCAACTGACGCCATGTTGGTTGGCTGACGGGTGTGGTGACTTTTACCACCCCGTGGTCATCGCCCAAAGAGAAGATCTCGTAGTAGGACTGTCCGTAATGTGGAGAGAACATAAGACCCGTCAAAGGGACATTGAGTTGGTAGCGTACCAAGAATGGGAAATGCTTGATGCGGGTGTGCCAAAGTAGGCGTAGAGATGCATCGATATTGGCATACAAACGCATGTTGGCGGGATTGTTGCCACCCCGCATGTTGTAGATGAAGCCCCCATTCAGGTCGGCCACACCACCTGCCAACAGTTGGAAGTTCTGTGTCTGATAAATCAGTCGATGAAGCCCATAGTTCCAGTTGGCGATGCCTGCAACGGTATGGTTATTGTCGGCATGATTACTGGTATAATCCACATACCCTTGAAAGTAAGTTTGTGCCTTCCAGGTTTCAGGAGCCCAAGACGTGGCATGCACGCTTTCACGAGATACCCGCAGCTCCACACCCTTATATGCTTGTGGTGAGAGGTAGTTGTCGAACACGTTGGCATGACCAATTCCATAACTGGTTGCACGTGTCACGATACTTGGGTCTTCTGAGCTTTCACTATACAATGTTTCCTGTGCCTGCACACCCAAAGGCAACAGACTAAGCAGCAGGATCACCATATAACATTTGTAATTCATACCTAAGTAAATGCAACAATGCAAAGATGCAAGAATGCAATAGTTTTTTAATCTTTTAATTTTTTAATTTTCTGAATTTCCGCAGAAAACTCAGAACAGCCTTCCTTGCCCTGTAAGCTCATCCATGATGTCGCTGTCGCTCTTGTCCTTGTCGGGATCCAGATTCTCTTCCTCGACCACATCTTCTTCCACAACCGTAGCTTCAGCGTCTTCTGTAGGTTTCTTCGTAGGTTCCAACTCATTGACGGTATCCAGTGCGTAGGTTGTCAGTCGCTTACCTTTAGCCTTGTAACCCTTCACGGCAATAAACTCTTCCGCCTCAATGATGAGTGGTTCACGGAACGCATCCCCTCCTCCAAAGACCACCTCGAAGCGTGGATAAGTCTCATCGGTGAGCAGGATAAGTTGGTTCTCAGCATTCTCACCCAGATAGTTTTGCTTCTTCGACGTAGGTTCGAAGCAGAAACGCTTCAGATAAGGGAATCCCTTCTGCGTGGCATCATAGAGAATGGCTGTCCACACCTTGTGAGGGTCGAACTTCTCCAGAATGCGTATGTCGTTCTCATAGTGATTGTTCACGTCGAAATTGGTGGTATAGAAATCGCCATTATTCAGCACCACCAAGATGAGATCCTCGTTCTGGAACTCGCCCAGATAGTCGCCATGACCGTCGTAGTTCAGACGCTGCACATCTGTATCGAACCACACCTTTCTGCCTCCAAGGGTAGAGCCACCCTGATGCTTCAGCATGATGCGATGCACCGGATATTTAGTAAGAATATTACCCATAGCTTGACGCCCCTTGATGGTGATGTTGGAGAAATCTTCTTCCAGTGTCACCTTGCGCAGACGTGGGTTAGGCTTGTGCGTCACCTTGATAATCTCTGCCTCACCGTTAGGATTGGCACTGAAATAGGTAATGCGAGAATCGGGCGTGCCCTTCGTAAGGTCGTACTCACGATCGCGGATGATACCTGTCACGAAGAAACGCTTGATGTAGTACCAACCATCCTTACCATCGCGATACACCACGTTGTAAATGGTACGCTTGTCGTTCTTCTTGAATACCGCAAGATAATAAATGTCCTTTCCTACAAACTTCTTCTCTGCCACAGAGGTGACGAAGTATTTTCCGTTGCGGAAGAATACGATGACATCATCCATGTCGGAACAGTTGTCCACAAACTCGTCTTTCTTCAGTCCTGTGCCGATAAAGCCCTCCGAACGGTTCACATAGAGCTTCTGGTTGGCTTCCACCACCTTCGCAGAGTCGATGATGTCGAAATTGCGTATGACGGTTCGACGAGGGAAGTTCTTGCCGTACTTGTCCTTCAGGTGTTGGTACCATTTTACGGTATATTCCACCAGATGCGCCAAGTCCTTGTTTATCTGTGCAATCTCCTTTTTCATACGGAGGATGGCTTCATCAGCCTTGTCGCTGTTGAACTTCAGGATGCGTGCCATCTTGATTTCCATCAGCTTCAGGATATCCTCCTTGGTCACCTCACGGATCATCTGCGGATAGTAAGGCGTGAGGCGATCATCAATGTGCTCACAGGCAGCATCCATGTTCTTGGCCTCCTCAAATTGGCGATCCTTATAGATGCGTTCCTCGATGAAAATCTTTTCCAATGAGGCGAAATGCAGTGCCTCCATCAATTCTCCCTTGCGAATCTCCAACTCCTTACGCAGCAAGTCTTTCGTGTAATCCACAGAACGGCGTAACACATCACTTACGGTAAGGAACTGAGGCTTGTCTTCATCAATCACACAGCAGTTGGGTGAGATACTTACCTCACAATCTGTGAAAGCAAAGAGGGCATCGATGGTCTTATCGGACGATACGCCTGGAGCCAGGTGTACCAATATTTCTACGTTGGCAGCTGTGTTGTCCTCCACTTTGCGAGCCTTAATCTTGCCACGCTCTATGGCTTTCAGGATAGAGTCGATAAGGCTGCCATTGCTTTTGCTGGCTGAGCTGCTGGTAGTCTTTCCGAAAGGAATCTCGCGGATGACCAGCGTCTTGTTGTCCAGTTTCTCTATCTTGGCGCGAACCTTTACCACACCTCCGCGCTGCCCGTCGTTATAGTGTGCCACATCGATGCTTCCGCCTGTGGGGAAGTCGGGATAGAGTCGGAACTCCTCATTATGCAGATAATGGATGGCTGCGTCACAAAGTTCGTTGAAGTTGTGAGGCAGAATCTTGGAAGAAAGTCCTACAGCGATGCCCTCTACACCTTGTGCCAACAACAGAGGAAACTTTACAGGGAGGGTAACAGGCTCTTTATTACGTCCGTCGTAGCTATATTGCCATTCCGTTGTTTTAGGATTGAATACCACTTCTTTAGCGAATGGAGAGAGGCGGGCCTCAATGTAACGGCCAGCTGCAGCATCATCACCTGTAAGGATATTGCCCCAGTTGCCCTGCGTATCCACCAAGAGCTCTTTTTGTCCCAGACCCACCAAGGCATCCTTGATGCTGGCGTCACCATGTGGGTGGAATTGCATGGTGTGACCCACGATGTTGGCCACCTTATTGTAACGACCATCCTCCATGCGCCACATGCTGTGCAGCACACGGCGTTGCACGGGTTTCAGTCCGTCCATGATGTTAGGTACCGCACGTTCCAAAATCACATAGCTGGCATAATCCAAGAACCAGTTCTGATACATGCCACTCAACTGGTGCTTCACCTGTGCGTCCTTCGCATCAGCAGGCTTGTAGTCAGAGTGCCCTGCTTCCTGCTTCTCTTCGTTTTCCAAGATATTATCGTCTTCAGCGCTCATAGTCTATTGTTTGGTGCAAAAGTAAGAAAAAACGATAGAAATGCCAAACTTGTGGGAGGTTTTCCTTTCTTAATTTCGGATATACCTCCACCACGCTTCTCTGCAGTATTTTTTCCTGTAAATTTTCTTACGTACACGCCCCAAAGCATGGTTCCCTGCGTGCATTCTATCTTCCTCAGCGCCCCCTTTTTCGTTTTTAGTAATGATTTAACAAAGTTTTTCTATCTCAGTGAGAGAATCTGAAAAGAAAGTAGTAATTTTGAAGCGAAACTATAGAATGAAAGGTAGAGGTTATGAAAAAGATTGTTTTATTTTGGCTGGTGATGATGCTGTGCCCCGTGCTGATGGCACAGGAGCTATCTGGCGTAATCACCAAGAAAGGAAAGCCTAAGAGGGGACTGGTGGTAGCCATGCTGAATACAGGTGAAAGGACTACTACTGACAAATATGGACGATTCTACTTCCAGAATGCTGCGCCTGGCGACATCCTGCAAATTGATGTGACTGCGAAGAAGGCAGCTCGTATAGAAGTATCGGAAGCCCGCAGACTCAGGGTATATATTGATCCTAAAGATTTCGTGCTGAACAATGGTGTGCTGGAACAGCGACTGCCTTATATGGCGTTGGCGACTGCTGACACGAAACTGAAGGGTACGGTAGTGACTCACGATCAGATCATCAGTTCGGGCTTGCAGCGTGTGACGGACATCTTGCGTCATCACATGACAGGGCTCACTGTGGAGCAGACGTTTATGGGGAGCACCATACGCGTGCGTGGCGTGAACTCGGTGAATGGTGACAATGAACCCCTCTTCGTCATCGATGGCGTGGAGTATGCTGGTATCAACGTTGACCAGCTGGTGCCTGTGGAGACCATAGATCGTTTAGAGCTGCACAAGGATGGTTCGCGCTGGGGTGCCCGAGGAGCCAATGGGGTGATTGAAATCATCACGCTGGGAGTGAATGTTGGCAAGATGTAACATGCTTTAAAGATTTAACTATGAATAAATTTCTTCTGATATTGGTTTGTCTCCTGAGCAGCACCACGCTGATGGCGCAGGGGCTCAGTGGCACGGTGTTGAAAAAGGGAAAACCCAAGAAGGGTATTGTGGTGGTACTGAAGAAGGCCAACAAGTCGGTTACCACTGACAAGGAGGGACGCTTCGCCTTCGACAGTGCATCGCCTTCTGACACACTGCAGATTGCAGTATCGGTGAAGCAGGATGCCTTGGTACCTGTGGGCAACATGCACGAGATGACCATCTCTCTGAACGACAAGGACTTTGACGTGAAGGATGTGGATGTAGAACGTACGCTGCCTTATGTGCAGGTGGTAGCCTCAAGTGGAGGGGTGAACCACGACCTCATCATGCGCTCTGGATTTAAATCAGTGTCTGAGGTGCTGAAGAACTGCGTGGCAGGCATCGTCGTGAACGAGAGCATGACTGGCAGTAGCATCCGCATACGTGGTATCAACTCCATCAACTCAAGCAACGAACCCCTCTTCGTGGTGGATGGCATAGCTATGCAGACAACAGACATTGATGCCATCGTACCCGTGGAAACCGTTGAAAGCATCGTGGTGCTGAAGGATGGCGGAGGCTATGGCGTGCGTGGTGCTAATGGAGTGATAGAGATTAAGACCATCCAAGGCGGAAATTAGCAGGAAAAACCATTTTTTGGTTCCTTATACCTAAATAATATAATATTAATCGTTATCTTTGCAACCTCAATCATCGAGCAGCGAAGATAGGAGGCATCTCAGCAAAAGCAAAATAATTTTGGTTTTGCATCCGATTTGCACTATCTTTGCAGCCAAAATATTACGATTTTATCATTATGGCACAAGAAGACGTTTTCAAGAAAGTAGTGGCGCACTGCAAAGAGTATGGTTTCGTATTTCCAAGTAGCGACATCTACGATGGTCTGGGCGCAGTGTATGACTACGGACAGAATGGTGTAGAACTCAAGAACAATATCAAGCAATATTGGTGGCAAAGCATGGTGCTGCTGCACGATAACATCGTGGGCATAGACTCTGCCATCTTCATGCATCCTACCATCTGGAAGGCCAGTGGCCACGTGGATGCGTTCAACGACCCCCTGATAGACAATCGCGACTCTAAGAAGCGCTATCGTGCCGATGTGCTGATAGAGGATCAGATAGCCAAGTATGACGAGAAGATAGAGAAGGAGGTGGCTAAGGCTCGCAAGCGCTTTGGCGACAGCTTCGATGAGGAGAAATACCGCGCTACCAGTCCGCGCGTGGCTGAGGAAGTGGCCAAGCGTGAGGCGCTGCACCAGCGCTATGCTGCTGCTATGCAGGGTCCTGATTTGGAGGAGCTGCGACAGATTATCCTTGATGAGGGCATCGTTTGTCCGATCAGCGGTACCCGCAACTGGACAGAGGTACGTCAGTTCAACCTGATGTTCTCTACAGAGATGGGTAGCACTGCTGATGGCAGCATGAAGATTTATCTGCGCCCGGAAACGGCTCAGGGTATCTTTGTGAACTACTTGAACGTGCAGAAGACGGGTCGTATGAAACTGCCTTTTGGTATTGCACAGATAGGTAAGGCATTCCGCAACGAGATCGTGGCACGTCAATTCATCTTCCGCATGCGCGAGTTCGAGCAGATGGAGATGCAGTTCTTCTGCAAGCCTGGCACTGAGATGGATTGGTTCCGCAATTGGAAGGCGCAGCGTATGAAATGGCACCAGGCTCTGGGCTTTGGCGCTGAGAACTACCGCTTCCACGACCATGATAAGTTGGCCCACTATGCCAATGCAGCTACAGACGTGGAGTTCTTGATGCCTTTTGGTTTCAAGGAGGTAGAGGGTATCCACAGTCGTACCAACTTCGACTTGTCACAGCATGAGAAATATTCTGGCAAGAGCATCAAATACTTCGATCCTGAGACCAACGAGAGCTATGTGCCTTACGTGGTGGAGACCAGTATCGGTGTGGATCGTATGTTCCTGAGTGTGATGTGCGGAAGCTACTGCGAGGAGCAGTTGGAGAACGGTGAGAGTCGCGTGGTACTGAAACTGCCTGCAGCGTTGGCTCCTGTGAAGTTGGCTGTATTACCTTTGGTAAAGAAAGATGGTCTGCCAGAGAAGGCTCGTGAGATAGTGAATGATCTGAAGTTCCACTTCAATACCATCTATGAGGAGAAGGACAGCATCGGTAAACGCTATCGTCGTCAGGATGCCATTGGTACACCTTACTGCGTGACTGTGGATCATGATACGCTGAACGACAACTGCGTGACATTGCGTAACCGCGATACCATGGAGCAGGAGCGTGTGGCCATCAGCGACTTGCGTGGTATCATCGAGGATCGCGTGAGCATTACGAGCTTGTTGAAGAAATTGATTTAAAGAAAGTGAAGCAATTAAGGTACATATTGGGAATGCTGGGCTTCGTGCTGATGGGTGCGATGATATCTTGTTCTGAGGTGGACGAAGACAGTATCATGGATAAATGGCCAGAACTGAATGATGCGGTATGCGACTCCTTGTTGGTGGAAGCAGGCAGCAACCTCTTCAGTTTGGCTTCTGACACCACAAAGGTGGATGCCATGCCTTTAGGCAAGTTGTTTGGTATTGAGACCTGGTCGAGCACAACGAAGAAGAAGGAGTATGTTTTCTGTATAAAGCTAACGGCTACAGATGGCAAGCATCCTATTTATAACGATCGTATCTCTGCCTATTATCGTGGCTCTTATATTTTAGGTACGGAGTTTGATGGGAATTTCGAAGGGTATGTAGCTACGGATACCGACTTCGACGGCACCAAGAAACTGCCTGCTATTTATGACACACCTGCAACATTCACCATTGTGAGTACAGCTAACATGTGGCTGATAAATGGTTGGATTGCTGCTCTGCAATATATGCGTGAAGGTGAGCGTTGGTTGCTCTTTGTTCCTTGTCGAAGTGGGTACGGGGTAAAATCTTCTTCTTCTACGATTTTGGATAATTCCACCCTCTTCTTCGACATTATTCTGGATAAGATTTTGGATTGACGCTTTCGATAGCTTTTTCTACAGAACCATGCAATAAGAGTAAGGACTTGGCTTGACCATAGCCAAGTCCTAATTCTTCTACCAGCATCCTGGTACCACGATCTACGAGTTTTTCATTGGTGAGCTGCATGTTCACCATCTTATTGCCCTTCACCCTGCCAAGTTGTATCATCACGGCAGTGCTTATCATATTGAGAATCATCTTCTGCCCTGTGCCCGACTTCATGCGGGAACTGCCTGTGACAAACTCGGGACCTACCACCATCTCGATGGCTACATCGGCTTCTGCTGCCATGGGGGAGTGGGGGTTGCTGGTAATGCATCCAGTGAGTATGCCATGTTCGCGGGCTTCGCGCAGGGCTCCAATGACATAAGGCGTGGTGCCAGAGGCGGCTACGCCTATCACGGTGTCGCGGGTATTGATGTTGTGCTCCATCAGGTCTTCCCAACCTTTACGCTCCTTGTCCTCGGCATTCTCGATGGAACGGCGCAAGGCCGACTCTCCACCTGCGATAATGCCTATCACCATACGAGGTGGCATGCCGAAGGTAGGGGGAATCTCTGAGGCATCGAGCACACCCAAACGTCCACTGGTGCCAGCACCAATGTAGAACAGGCGACCGCCTCGCTTCATGCGTGGTACAATCTTCTTCACCAGTTTCTCTATCTGTGGAATGGCTTGCTGCACAGCATCTGCTACATGGTGGTCTTCCTCGTTGATGTGCGTCAGTATCTCATGCACCGACATCTGTTCGAGATGGTCGTAGTGCGAGGGTTCTTCAGTGATTTTCTCAAAGGTTTCCATAATACTTGATGAGTCCTTCCATCGGACTATTTGTGATGATACCTAATTGTATGCCAGTGAGTTCAGCCGACTTTTCCAGTACCTTGCGATAGGCGTAGGCTACAGAACCTGTGAAATGTACGGGCAGGTGCTGGTAGTCGTATTGCATCACGTTGCGGGCAATGAAGTGTGAGAAGGCCTCCATCACGAGGTAAAAGATGGCCTCATTGTCGAGGTTTTCTTCCAGGAACGGCTGCAAACTGGCAAGGAAACGGTTGGGGAAAGGCTGACGATAGACACGATCGATAATCTCTGCTGTGGTGAGATGGAATTGTGTCAGGAACTTCTCCTTCAGTTCCTCACCGAGTTGGTTTTTTAGCAAGTCGCCTATGAGAATCTTACCCAACACGGCACCGCTACCCTCATCACCTAAGATGAATCCCAGAGGCGATACGTTCTTCACGATCTTCTTGCCGTCGTACTCACAGGAGTTGGAACCTGTACCTAAGATGCAGACGATGCCAGGCTCATTGCCACATAACGCGCGGGCAGCACCAACCATGTCGGAGCAGACCTCCACACGGGCCTCATCGCTGACCTGCATCATCAGGGCTCTGGCCAGAATGGGCGACTTCTCGGGGGTGCAACCAGCACCGAAGAAGTGGATGGCTTCTATCTTGGTACCTCTGGGAATCTTAGGAACCAAGGCATTGGATAGTTCATACTCTATTTCTTTCTCCGTCTCGAAAAACGGGTTGATACCCTTGGTCTTGATGCGTTTCATGACGGTACTTCCATCCATCAGGCACCAATCAGTCTTGGTTGATCCGCTATCGGCAATCAGTTTCATATTATAATAATGACTTAGTTAGCTGGTGTTTTTATGATTAATTGTATATACACTCTAAAGTAGCTCCCTGGTAATAATGCTTCAGGATATCCTCGTAGGCATAGCCTTTCTCGCCCATCACAGCAGCACCAATCTGGCAAAGTCCCACACCATGGCCCCAACCTGCGCCTGTGAGGGTGAAGGTATCGGGCAACTTACTGCCTGCCTTGTAGGTCTTGTCCACCACGAAGGCAGAGCTGAAGAGGTGGCTGGAAGAGAGGGTGCGACGAATCTCCAGTTCCTTACCTATCACCAAGGTCTGCTTGCTGCCCACAATGCGCAGTTTGAAGAGTCTGCCACTGGTGCCACGCTCCACGGGCTGCAGATCCAGAATGTCCCCAAAGTCGATGCCAGAGCGCTCCTTAATCAGGGCTGCCAGTTCTGCCTGCGTGTAATGCACCTGCCAACGATAGAAATCGATGGTCTCCTGATCGTAGTTGTTCAGCACCTGTGCCAGAATCTGCTTGTCATCGGTATTGCAGAACGAGGCAGGGGAAGTGCGAATCCATTGTTCCGCCACCTCCTCGTTGGTAAGGTCGGGCAGATCCTCCGTACCATCTAAATCCCTTCCCTTCAGCAAGTAGGGCAGGTCTTTATCAGCCCAAGCCGTGTGAAATACCTCGAAAGCCCCTCCGCAACTCTTGGAGTAGCGGGTATCACAAATCTCACCATTGTAAGTAAGCACTTGTCCGCGTGTAGCCTCAATGGCCTGCTTCGCCTTTTCGGTGGTCACCCTTGTGATGCCTTGATAGCGCTGGCAGTGGTCATCCGCACAGACATCGAAATGCTGGTGCGCATCACTTTCGTACCACTTTATTAATTGAGAATTATCTTCGCTGATTATCGCTGGCACCTCAGCAGAGAGTGCACGATAATTGTCCATTTTATTCAGCAGCCAACTGCGTGAGATTACAGCATGTGCCTTGAGGAACTCGAGGGAGGCCTGGGCGCTCATCTCGCTGGAAATCACGCTGAGCAGGTAGTCTTCCACTGGTATCAGGTTCACAGCGGTGATGCCCTTTTCCTCCACGATCAGCTTCAGTGCCCCTTGGAAGCGCTGCTGCTCACGGCGCTCCCAATGGAAGTCCACCCCGATGATCACATCTTCCAGCTCGATGTAGTTGTCAGCCTTTGTAGGGGTGAACAGCAGTTCTGCTTGTGTGGTGCCGTTCCATGTCATGCTGCCGTTCTCGTACATCACCGTTTGTTCCCCAGTGACCTTCTTGCCATCGGGCATGCGGTAATCGCCTTGCAAGCGGAAGCGGATGGCCTGCTGCTCCAGCAAGATGCCCACCTCCACATTCGGTTCCTCAGAAACAGAAGTCTGCTGGCAACTCGTCAGGCTCAAAGAGAGGCCAATAAGCAATGCGATGGTCGTCAGACTGCCTTTCTGTTTGCCCCCAGAGGTGCTGATAAGGCAGAGTCCGATAAACGTGAACAAGGCGTTCATGATAAGCAGTTCGTAGCTGAACTGGTAGCCTCCTAACCAAGCCTCACTATGGCTGTCGATCACATAACAAAGGATGGGTGAGAGGATTACCACCAGTGGTACGAGTTGGTGGCGTACGCTTCGCTTGGTTAAGATAGCAAAGGCAAACATGCCAAGGATGGGACCATAGGTATAGCTGGCCAATACATACACAGCATTAATCACGCTGGTATTGTTCAGAATGTTGAAGGCCACGATGCAGAGTCCCATCACCACTGCCATGCCGATGTGGATCTTTTTGCGCCCCGAAGTGATTTCTGCTTCCGACTTATCCTTTGTGCCCCAGATATCCACTGTAAAAGAAGTAGTAAGTGCTGTGAGGGCAGAACCTGCAGCAGCAAAGGCTGCGGAAGTCAGACCCACCACGAAGATGATGCCCACTACCAATGGCAGGTAACCGCCTGTGGCGATGGTGGGGAACAACTCATCGCTCTTCTCCACTGTGATGCCATGCTCACGGGCAAAGAGGTAGAGCAGTACACCCAGACCTAAGAAGATCCAGATTACCACCAATTGCAGCAAGATGCTCACAATCATGTTCTTCTGTGCGTCGCGAGGGTTTTTGCAACTCAGGTTGCGCTGCATCATGTCCTGATCGAGTCCGTTGGTGGCAATCATCGTGAAGGCACCTGCCAGAAACTGCTTCCAGAAATACTGCTTCTCGTTAGGATTGTCGAAGAAGAAGATGCGGCTCCATTCACTACCCGTGATATTTTGAAACACATCCACTGCAGAGAAGTTCAGGTCTTTGGCGATGTACCAGATGCAGAGGAAGAGCGACAGCAGTAAGCAGAGCGTTTTCAGCGAATCGGTCCAGATAAGCGACTTCACGCCACCTCGGAACGTGTAGAACCACACCACAATCATCGTCACTAAGGCATTCAGTGCAAAGGGAAGTCCTAAAGGCTTGAAGATAAGCAGTTGCATCATCAGGCACACCACGAAGAGGCGGACAGAGGCCCCCAGCATCTTGCTGATGAAGAACATCCAAGCCCCAGAGTGGTAGCCTCCCTTCCCTAATCGATCTTCCAGAAATTGGTAGATGGAGGTCAGCTGTAGCTTGTAGAATAGGGGAGTGAGCACAAAGGCGATGGCCAACTGTCCTGCTACAAATCCCAGCACCATCTGCAAGTATCCCATCTGACTGGCACCCACCATGCCAGGCACTGAAACAAAAGTCACGCCAGAGATGCTGGCACCTATCATGGCAAACGCTACCATGTACCATTTGGATTGTCTGCCTCCAACGAAGAAGCCTGCATTGTCGGCCCTTCTGCCTGCAAGGTATGATACAGTGAACAGTACGGCGAAGTATATCGCTATGGTCAATATCGCTACTAATGGACTCATCTTTTTCTAACTATGAATTATGAATTTTGAATTATTTTTCATAAAGTAAATATCGCTTTCTTTGCTCCTTAAACTTCTCCACATCGGGTTCCCAGCGAGCTTTGATTTCCTCGGCACTCTTTCCCTGCTTGATCATCTGGCGCACATAGTCCACCCCAATCAGTTTCTCGAAGAAAGAGGTGAAGAACTTGTCACCCATCTTCAGGTTCTGATAGGCATCGATGACGTAATCCAGATTCAGTCCACCTTGGATGATGGCGTCATCTTCCAGCGTGCTCAAATCCTTGCCATAGCAGAGCTTGTCCTTTTGTGGAGGATTGGTGGCGCCAGGTTTGCTGCGTGGGGTGAAACTATAAGGCTGGTCTTTCATCTGTGGATGTCCGTAGATTTGGAAAGGCTTGTCAGTTCCTCTGCCTAAGCTCATCACCGTGCCCTCGAAGAGACAGGTAGAAGGGTAGAGGTAAATGGATTTCATGTTGGGCAGGTTGGGCGATGGGGCGATGGTCAACTTATACCTGCTCTGATGGGTGTAGTTGGCGCAAGGGATGATAGTGAGCTTGCATTGCCTGCCTTGAGGCAACCACTTCTCGCCATTCACCATCTGTGCCAGTTCGCCTAAGGTCATGCCATGCACCACGGGGATAGGCAGCCATCCCACACCACTCTTGTGCTTCATGTCGAGGATGGGACCATCCACATACATGCCGTTAGGATTGGGCCTGTCAAGGATTATCAATTCCTTGCCCTGCTCTGCGCAGGCATCCATCAGGCGGCACATGGTTATATAATAGGTGTAGAAGCGCAGTCCCACATCCTGAATGTCCATCACCAGCACGTCAATCTGCTGCATAGTCTTGGCATCGGGCTTTCCGCCTTGCTGGTTGTATAGCGAGATGATGGGGAGCCCCGTCTTTGCATCCACGGAGTTGTCCACTTTCTCCCCCGCATCGGCATCCCCTCTAAACCCATGTTCTGGCGAGAGGATATAGATAATGTTAAACCCATCACGCTTCAGCAGATCCACGATGTGCTCCTCGCCAGCCATGCCCGTCTGGTTGGAATACACCCCTATACGCTTGCCTTCCAGCAGGGGGAAGTAGAGTGCAGTCTGCTGATCGCCTGTCAGTATCTGTGCAGGGACAACCTCTTCTATAGCTACCCCTTCCTCATCAGCCTTTGGAGAGGTCTGCGCGTGGGTGCAGGCCGTCAGGCAGAGCAGTAAGGACAGTATCATGAGTTTCTTCATAGAGTTCACTTATATAGGGCAAAGATAATAAAATTCTCAATACACGCGTAAAAAAAAGAAGCATCTTACACATTTGCGTGAAGATGCTTCTGCTATATAAGTAAAGTAATGCTTAAAGAGCGTTTTCCTTAATCAGATATTCAGCTATCTGCACAGCATTCAGCGCAGCGCCCTTGCGAATCTGATCGCCCACCTGCCACCACGTGATACCGTTCTCGTTGGCAAGGTCCTTACGGATACGACCTATATACACAGGATCCTTGCCTGCCAGGAACAGGGGCATCGGATAGATCTTGTTGGCGGGGTCATCCATCACCTCTACACCTTCTGCCTTTTCGAAGGCAGCCTTAGCCTCTGCCACACTGATGGGTTTCTCTGTCTCTACCCACACGGCCTCAGAGTGACTGCGCAGAGATGGCACACGCACACAGGTAGCGCTCACCTGTACGTCGCTGTGCATGATCTTGCGCGTCTCGTTGAACATCTTCATCTCCTCTTTGGTGTAGTCGTTCTCCATAAACACATCCACCTGAGGAATCAGGTTGTATGCCAACTGATACTGGAACTTGCTCACTGTCACAGGCTCGCCTGCCAATACCTGACGATACTGCTCTTCCAACTCCTGCATAGCCACGGCACCAGCACCACTGGCAGCCTGATAGGTAGCCACATGCACGCGCTTGATGTGAGATAACTCTTCGATGGCCTTCAGGCACACTACCATCTGGATAGTGGTACAGTTAGGGTTGGCAATGATGCCACGAGGACGATCCTTGGCATCAGCAGCATTTACCTCTGGAACTACCAATGGTACATCAGCATCCATGCGGAAGGCACTACTGTTGTCTATCATCACAGCACCATACTTGGTGATAGTCTCTGCATATTCCTTTGAAGTGCCTGCACCTGCTGATGCAAACACGATATCGATATCCTTGAAATCATCGTTGTGCTGCAACAGTTTCACCTCTATTTCCTTACCCTTGAATGGATACTTTCGGCCTGCACTGCGTGAAGAACCAAACAATACCAACTCATCCATTGGGAAATTTCTTTCCTCCAGCACCTTCAGGAACTCCTGTCCCACGGCACCACTGGCACCAACGATTGCTACTTTCATAATACTTTGTTTTTTACTTTTAACCTTAAACTAAAAATACTTATCGCCTGCAAAATTACGACATTTTACGCTATCTTTAGCAATAAATGAAAACTTTTTGCTTATTTTGCATGCAAAACAAGAATTAGACTTCCATTATGATAGAACTTCAAGGCATCACCAAAAGTTTCGGCACATTGCAGGTGCTGAAAGGTATCGACCTGCGGATAGAGAAGGGCGAGGTAGTGAGCATTGTGGGCCCCAGTGGCGCTGGCAAGACTACTTTGCTGCAAATCATGGGTACGCTTGATACGCCTGATACTGGCTCCGTGCGCATAGGTGGCACAGATGTATTGGCCTTGAAGGAAAAGCAACTCTCAGCCTTTCGTAATCAGCACATTGGCTTCGTGTTCCAGTTCCACCAACTTTTGCCAGAATTCACAGCCATCGAGAATGTCATGATTCCCGCTTTCATCGCAGGGCGCAGTCGCACAGATGCCTTCGATGCAGCCAAAGAACTGCTTGGCATGATGGGACTCTCCGAACGTGCAGAGCATAAACCCAACGAGCTTTCAGGTGGTGAGAAACAGCGTGTGGCAGTGGCTCGTGCACTGATAAATCATCCTGACGTCATCCTGGCTGATGAGCCTTCTGGCAGCCTTGATTCCAAAAACAAAGCCGAGCTTCACCAACTCTTCTTTGACCTCCGTGATCGCCTTGGCCAGACCTTCGTCATCGTCACCCACGATGAGGGCCTCGCTTCACTTACAGATCGCACCATTCACATGAAGGACGGCAAGATTTAAAGCGTTTTCATCAGTTGTTCCAAAAGGTCTTTATGGTGCCCTGGCAAGACGATGTGGTGATTGCCTATGGGATTTGTCAGGAAATAGGAAGTCTGGCAGGGGGCAGATAGCTGGATGACCTGCTGCGTTCTGCAAAGGTCGGCTTTGGCTTGGTTCCTCACCAATGCTCCCTCCTCAATGAAGTAACGGGAAAGATTCCCTGATACCTTGAATATCGTCACAGGCCCTTCTTTCATAAAACCACAGATGCCTACGCCTATACCCGATTCGAAGTGTGTATCCAATTCATAACTCTCCACCAGATTGAATGGAATGGTGCAGTGGGCAAACAACATCTCTCCTGTTTCAGGGTCAATGCTCGCAGGATTGGCTTGAAATCCGCTCACGCCAATGGCAGCTTGGGCTATCTTCATCGAGAGCATGGCTGGCACGTCGCCCTCACAACCAGCCACGATGCCTTCAGCATTTAGCTTTGCCAATGCCAGGCATCCTGTATTTTTCACTGCTGTCAGCAGGTCGAAGCAGCGCAGGGTAAATCCTTGCAGGGCATATCGTTGCACAAGCACTTTCAGTGCCCGATAGATTTGATAGGCTCCAGGAAGTGCGTGCTTTATTACTTCAGAGGCAGTTTCCTCTGTTACCTCTTCCAAAGGTGTTGCCTCGATTTCATCCAAGAGCACTTGCATCGGAATGTCTATTAGTTCGATGCCCAGTTTTTCCTTGACTTTGTCTTTATCCACACTACTTGAAATCAGCCAGTCGGAAGGTGCACCAATGACTCCCAACTTACAGCCTTGTAATGCTTTCTTGGTCTCACTTACCTTACACAATAGCTTCACCCGTTTTGAGATATAGGTGGCATTCCCATGGATGATTTCTCCTTGATATCCCTCTTGACGGAGGAACGACAGAATCTCCATCGAGGCTGCCAGAGAGTTACTTTTTCCCGATGTCAGTAGGTAAAACGGATGAGGCGACTTCTTCAGCAACGCAGGGAGCAGTCGTTTGAAAATGCCTTCCGTACCACCTGTCCGCACATAAATCAAATCGAGCGCATGCGTGCCATAGTCAGCATATTCATTCCCTCTGAAAGTGTATTCTATGTCCAGGCTGTTAAGAAACTCGTTCGTCACAGCCTTTATAGCCTGCTCATCATGCAGTTCCGAAGTGAGTGTATAGATTGCGATGTTTGTCATGGCATGATTCTTTTAGTTACAGCGGAAGCAGACCCCACTCTGTGTATGTGAAAAGGGAGATAAAGGCTTGTGCCTTTATTTCCTTACTGGATCAAAGGTAAGGCCGCAGCCCAGTTTTTTGAAGATCTTGCGATCTACCTCGCTGAGCATCACGGTGGCATGCACTTGGCAGCCGTCGAGCAGTGGAAGGGCTTCCAGAGCCTTGCGACAGTTCTCATCGTGCTGGCTAAGTACGGAGAGGGCCACCAACACCTCGTCAGTATGCAGGCGTGGATTGTTGCCATGCAGCAACTTGGTTTTGGTGTACTGGATGGGCTCTATCATGTTCTGAGGAATCAACTTCAAATCATGGTCGATACCTGCCAAATATTTGGTGGCATTGAGCAGTAAAGCGGCACTAGGACCTAGGAGGGACGTGGTCTTGGATGTTATCATGGTACCATCGGACAACTCAATGGCTGCAGAATGGGTGCCTGTCTGCTCCTTACGTTCAGCAGCAGCCACAGTACAACGACGGTAAGCGGTGGTGAGTTTCATCTGCTTCATCAGCAGTATCAACTTGTTCACTTCATGCTCATTGCTTCGCCCATCGTACATGTTGCATACAGCATTGTAGTAACGGCGGATGATTTCTTGCTTAGACGCTTCACAGCATACTTCATCGTCACTGATGCAGAAACCTATCATGTTCACGCCCATGTCGGTAGGTGATTTGTAAGGACTCTCACCATAGATGCCCTCGAAGATGGCATTCAACACGGGGAAAATCTCAATGTCGCGGTTGTAGTTCACCGTGGTTTCTCCATAGGCTTCCAGATGGAAATGGTCGATCATGTTCACGTCGTCCAGGTCTGCAGTAGCTGCCTCATAAGCCACGTTGATGGGGTGCTTCAGTGGGATGCTCCAGATGGGGAAGGTCTCGAATTTAGCATAGCCGGCCTTTATGCCACGACGGTTCTCGTTGTAGAGCTGACTGAGGCAGGTAGCCATCTTACCACTACCAGGACCTGGCGCTGTCACCACTACCAGCGGACGGGTGGTCTCCACGTAGTCGTTCTTTCCGAAACCTTCGTCAGAGTCAATCAGCTCCACATTGGTGGGATAACCCTCGATGAGATAATGGTAATACACCTTCACATCACCTTCCCTCTCCAGCATCTTGCGGAAAGCCACAGCACTCTGTTGTCCGTTGAAGTGGGTGATGACCACGCTGCTTACATAGAAACCGCGGGCAGTGAACACGTCGCGCAGACGCAGCACATCCTTATCATAAGTGATACCTAAGTCGGCACGTATCTTATTCTTCTCGATGTCCTCGGCACTGATGACAATGATAATCTCTGCATCGTCCTGTAGTTGCATGAGCATGGTCAACTTACTATCAGGATGGAAGCCTGGAAGTACGCGACTGGCATGATAATCATCATAAAGCTTGCCCCCAAACTCCATGTATAGTTTATCACCAAACTGTGCGATGCGCTCTTTGATGTGCTCCGATTGTATGCGGAGATATTTGTCATTGTCGAATCCGAGTTTCATAACTGTGGTCTTTTACTTAAAAACTAAGCAACAAAGGTACAGATTAGATTTGAAATAATCAAGTTTAATTATTCATTTTGAATTATACAATCGTATAATTATTTTAGTTCGTATTTTAGCAGCATGGGATAATCTTTCATCAGCTTACCCTTGTAGAAAATCTTCTATGTTCCAGCGAAGGAACTCTTCTATGGGTATTCCCCCAGTGCCCACGATAAGAGTCTGGTGCGGGTGGAATTTCTCGCGGAAAATGGAGAGTCCTGCATTGGCAGACCTGCGTCCACTCTTCACTTCGATGGCCCAGCATTTTCGCTGATACGTGATGACAAAATCCACTTCATCATCGCGTTCACGCCAGTAATATACTTTATAGCCTAACTCATCTGCCCAATTTAGCAAGTAGGCACCTATGGCACTTTCCACCCATCTGCCCCATGCCTTAGGATTGGTGAAGGTGCTGGCAAATGTAGTGCCTGACAGGGCAGAGAGCAGGGCAGTGTTGTAAGTCATGAGCTTAGGTACGGAGTTATACCTGCGCGACAGGTCCTGGGCATATTTCTGCAATCCGCAGAGCAGACGGGCTTCACCAAGCGTGTTCAGATAGCCTGCCAAAGTGGTCACATTCCCTGCATCTTGCAGCTGTCCCAACATCTTGTTCAGAGAAAGTTCTTCTCCCGAATACGCACAGCCCAGTTCAAACAACTGCCGCATCAGCACTGGTTTATAGATAGTCTTGGTCATCAGCACGTCTTTCTCTATGGCAGGGGCAATGATGCTGTCCTTCACATATTTCCGCCATCTTCGTTCATCCTTTACGTAGGATGCCCCTCCAGGATAGCCACCGTAATAGATGTATTGGTTGATGTCGAATCCGAATGCCTCTTTCATTTCATTGTAGCTCCAGTGAGGCATGCGAATAAGTTCAAAACGCCCAGCCAATGATTCAGTCAGTCCGTTTTTTAGCAGCAGTCTTGAAGAACCGAGCAGCACTACTTTTAATGGGAGGTCGTTGAAGGTGTCTGTGTCCCATTCCTTTTTCACCGCTTCGCTCCAATTGGCCAGCTTATGCACTTCATCAATCACTAACAGGAATTCTGGAACTTTGTCCATCTGCATGCGTGCTCTGGCCGTTGCCCAAGTATCGGCTATCCAAGAGGATGCTTCTGCAGGAACATTGTCTGCTGTTTCAAACATATAGGGGATAGGAGATGCTTGCAGCACCTGCTTTACCATAGTGGATTTTCCCACTTGTCTGGGACCAGAGATGACCTGAATTTTGTCTCGCTTCTCCATGATGCGTGACATCAGTACACTATATTGCGACCTTGTGAACATAATCTTTTGATTTAGATGCTACAAAGCTATACAAAATTCTCAAAAGTTCCAAACAAAATTCTCAAAAGTTCTAAACAAAATTCTCAAAAGTTCCAAACAAAATTCTCAAAAGTTGGGGTTGTCCAAGTTAATTTAGTAATTGAGCTATTTCTTTCTCTATTTGATCACTGCTGGGACGTGGGGCATTCCCGTTGACAAGGTTGCCTTGCTTTTATGAAACCCTCCCTTGGTTCTGAAGGATGTAGGGTAGTAATGGTCAAAACATAGCGTAACGCTGCTTGGCTTTTCCTCCATCTTCTCTTGCGACTGACAGGAATAGAGAAAAAGTATTAAAGAAAGTGTAATGACCAATGAATATTCAATGTATGTCATATTTCAAAAGCATAGGGTCTTCGCCTTTTGGTGTATAAGTAGCATAAATACAGTTTCGTTTTTCATCTACAGCGATGTGACTGATGACCTCTTGCAGGTGATAAGCTTTCTGGTAATTGTTAGCCCAAGCTTTTAGCATGATGCCTCCAAGGACATGTAGTAAAGTTGATATAATGGTTTGATACTTCATTGTTGTTTTTGTTTTCACATTGCGAAGATACAAAAAAGAGGAGTTATTTACCAAAAGTCAGATGATTTTTCAGAAACATAGGCTGTTATCGCCGAAATGCCTTGCATTATAGGGTGTTATACTGAAGCATTTTTCTCATAATACTGGACATTTTCGCAAAAAGAGCCAGCGTTTCTGGCGTTTTACTTGAAAATATAACTTCCTCTCCTGTTATGATGCTGAAAATATTGTGGTTGTCGATCGCAATCTTTCTGTGCTTCCCTTGCTTATCTCAGATTTGGCTGATCCCAACCACCAAATTGAAACTCATGATAGAACTAAGGAACGGATAGTGAATCTTATTTATGTAATAACAGTATAAAGGTAGCAAATTACTTTCACGTCCCTCCCCTGTAGTGGATGACCGTTGGAATGGCCTCAACCTCTCCAAGAGTTTCAGTGTGCAGTTGAAATAATACTAAGCATCCAATAAACTATTACCATAATTGCAATAATTGTCATAAGTCATATAATGTTCTATTATCTCATGGCAGAACGTTGTACAAACTCCGTTCTGTTTTTATGGCATGAGCATAAAAACAAGAGAGTCAGTGCAAATGATATTATTATTTCATTTTTATTTTATTAAATAGGATTTTACTTATTAGAATCTCAAACTATTATATGGAAAAAACAGTTCTCAAGATACCATAGTCTTATGATCTTATATACCTTACTGCTCCTCCACTACCAAAAGGATAATCAGAAACGTCTTTGTTAATATATGGCGAATCCTCTATAAGTTTACCCTCAAAGATGCATCTGTTACGCTTAAATATCGTGCCGTCTTCTGCAATCATAGTCCATTTCCATGATTTTACCTCTATCACGCTACGTACAACTCCTTTATATACTCCAAGCACATATTTAATCTCTTGAGGCATATTCTTGCTAATCTGCCAATACTTACGCGTTGATTCATAGATGTCAATTCTGCGATATACTCCATTGGCTTTTGCCTGGTCAAAACTCTTATTGAGACTGACTAATAGCAATGTTTCATTATGATTTATGCTTATCTTTGGACAATCATATATTGCATTGATTTCATCAACGTCTTTTATACCTTCATCCCATTGATGATAACCTGCAACAATATTTGCCAATTGGTTAGTCTTGTTAAACTTGTTAAAAGTCAACAAGTCAATAAGCGTAGATTCTACAATAAGTGCAGTTTCTTCAGTCAGATTGTGCCGTAGAATAAAGAGATTTACTTGTTTCCCTTCTCGTAAGATACTTCTTATAATATCAAGTTTAAGGCTTTGGTCATTCTCGTTAAGGGTATCTTTCGCATGTTGAAATACTCTGTTTCCTTTTCCTTTACCAATATAGAAAATCAGATTGTCTCTTGGGTCAACTAAGGCATATACATAATATGCCAAAGCTTCTATCGTGCGTTGATTAAACATATTTGTCGTACTCATAGATTCCGATTAATCTTATTCCAAACTTCATAGGCAGATATGCGTTCATTAATTATCCAACCAGAAAAGATGGGCGAAAAAATAATATGATGATAAAAACTTAGCAACAAAAATATGGCTTTTGTTTTATTTGTCCAATTATTCTTTGGATTTTATTTAGTGTCTTAACCTTAACATTTCCACGAAAAAGCCAGCGTGTTTGACATTTTACTTGTAATTAAGTAATGATCGAGTCGCTAAAGTAATCATCTCAAAATATCATTGAAATAGTTAAGTCAACTGCTATATTATCATTCAAATTATAATAACTCCTTCGGAAATCTTAACTTCGTTTTAACGAATAAAGTTTGGTTTAACGAAAACCTTTTAATACCTTAGCAAACATAGATATATATCTAAATATTAATAAGTTATATATTATATGATTACAAATCTTGATACAAATAAAGTTTATCTAGCAAAAGGAATGACTTCGGAAAATTATGTAGATGCAACAGGGTCTCTTTTAGGCACGTTGCATAACTTCGGGATTCATTGGAACTTTCTACCCCTAACAACCTCTCCACTCCATATTTGGACTCGTGACTATATGCCCGTTCAGGTAAGCAAAAGGAAGTTCGTGCGCTTCAATTATTGTCCGGACTATCTGAAGGACTACCCCGAATATAAACCTGACACATCTGCCATTCTATCTGCTTTGGGAATACAAGTGATGGATTCTGATATCATCATTGATGGTGGCAATGTCATTAGTTGTGGCGACAAAGTGATTATGACAGACAAGATTTTCAGGGAAAATCCGGATTATGCACACGATGGGCTTATTGATATGCTTAGTCAACTATTGGAAGCGGAAATCGTTTTGATTTCAGAAGACTATTACGATGAATACGGTCATGCTGATGGGATGGTGAGGTATATGGGTGAAGGTCGCGTACTGCTCAACAACTACTGCGATTTTGACAAGGCTTTGCGGAAGAGACTATTGGCTGCACTCAGCCCTCATTTCGACATCGCAGAACTCCACTACGGCACTTATACCGATATGAGTTGGGCTTATATCAATTTCCTACATGTGGGCAAGTACATCTTCATTCCAATGATAGGGGATAAGTTGGGAGAAATAGCATTTAGGCAGATTGCTGATGCTTTTCCTCAATGCGAGTGTCATCCGATTTATCATTATGAGAATATCGTTCGTGAGGGTGGAGCTTTGAATTGCTCTACATGGACTATTCTCACGGATTTACCTTAATAGGCTATAGCTTATCAGGCCTGAAAAATCTCCATGGACGTGAATCATATAGTTTCTTCCCTTGTTCGTCAAAAAGGAGCTTGCCATTTGCATCGTAAGCACTCAAATTAATTCGAGGTGCATTTGAAAGAGATGTGCTGTCTATTTCTTCGTCAATCCATTCAATACAAGGACCGTCACCTAAAATGCACCCTGTATATCCTATCAGATCTTCTCTAAGATAAGTAGGGGATTTAATGATGTCATTCCCAATTCGATACTTTCTGATGAGGAAACTGGCTCGATACGATCCTTCTCGCTCGAAAGTGACATCAATTCCTGAATTGTGAGGATGTAACGACCCAATAGGAAAGTAATCCACATCACTCCCTCTATGATACATAGCCCAATCATGAACAGTGCTTTCTGATTCATTCTCAGAGTGAAAATAAAACTCTACTTCATGAATGTAGATATTGTAATCATTATTAACACAGAAATGACCGCCAAATATTGCTGCTTTGGCAATCTCTTCAAATTTTACTGTCAGCTGGTTTTCGCTGAGACCTCTACCATCAAATCTTTTTAGTAAAGCAGAAAGATTCTTCATATTCAAAATAAATAAATAATTATATGCAATATTGTCGTATTTGGAATTCTTTTGTGACTTCTATTAAACTTTCTTCTATACTTCTACCATTGAAGAACGAATATTGAAGTCTGCGACTATCCATCGGAATAGTCTTGTTTTTTCCATTCCTTTTAATTGTTCCATTTTGACTAACAGAAAAATAGTACCTATTTTCATAACTGAAGTATTCTCGTCGCTTCTCCGTTTTTGCATGATTTCCCATAGGAGTGTGTATTGGGTTGAGTATCATATGAGTATTTTTTAAAAGATTATTAAAACGTTCTTCTAAATCTACTCTTTGTTGATGTCTGAATACTGGCCTATTACTCTCCCTTTGAATATTTCTAATGATATTAATCTCGCCACATTGTAATACTAGACAATTCATATTTTTTATAGTCAGTTGACGGCGAGTCTCTAACTCATTAATGAAACGTTCACATAAAGGCTCGTTATTATTTATTTCTTCACTTGTAGCAAAAAACTGGTTCGTATAAATATTGTGAATAATACCATTTTCTATTATATATAAACAGTTATTTAGTTTCAGAAAACTGCTTTCATTAACATTTTTCACCTCGAACAAAATGAAAGACGATGTATTCTTTATTTGCTCATTTAATATGCTCACATCGTGCTGATTTACTAGTGTGTTTCCACAGAAAACTAGCAAATCTGCTCTTGAAATATTTACAAGGTTTGTCATTAATTCAAGACGTTTTTGAGCAGCTAAGTTATAATGAAAAGAAATTAATTCTACTATCATCTTATCAATCTTTAGGGTGGTCAAAAAGGGTAACGAGCTTGAAGGTACTTAATCCAGTCTTGGAATTTTGATTCTCTTGGGTAATAAATCTTCAACAAATCAAATAGTGATTCGAAAGTGATAGACTTAAATGTAGAGACTCCATATTCAGTTAAGAATTCCCTGTACTTTGGTAAGACCTTTGTAAAGTGTGGGTTCCCGTTTGGATAGAGTGTAATGCTGTAAAATCTTTCCAACATATTGTTCATAACCATTGATTCTCCTAAGATATGATTTCTCCATATCTGCCTGAATTCATCCAAACAAAGGTTTGTCTCCCTAATGGGCCTGTTGGCAATGTCTTCTTTGTATAGACCAGAATTGCGCGTAATTTTTGCATATTGTGATTGCTCGTTTTTCATAACCTCGTCGTGTTCTTTTTCGCCAAAATGGTAACCTTCTTCTGTATATTTCACTTCTATACCGATACCTCCAATTTGCCCGTCGTGCATAAACTCTATATATGCATCAAAAGATGTGTTGTCATTAAGACACGTCGTTTTCTCAGGAGCCCATTCTATACGGATGTCTGTAATGACGTCAATAAGAGGTTCGCCTAGAATGTCGTTGAAAACCTTAGCTGCTGCTTGAAGATCTGCTTTCATGGGAACAAATACATTCCAAGGAATATGTTCACTCCTGAGCATATTTGCATAAAGACCTGCATGTTGTGCTGTTGTAAGTTTGGGATATCGTTTCCTTATCTGATTCAATATATCGGATCTGAAACCTTCATAGAAGTTCAGACCGGCATCAGCATCTTCAGGCAAAAGAAATGCTCCATACTTACCAAAACGATTAGACGGATCAAAACCTACTTTCAGATATTTTTCTCTGAATAATGATTGTTTTGTACGAGCAGCTTTTTTAAAAGGCTTGTCACTTTTGCAGGTTTCTTCACAATGAAAGTGATTCGCTGAGAGGTGTTCCATATTATTGTTTATTTTACACTCCAAAAATATTAAAGTATTCTTTAATAAACAAACCTTAAGTGTGGAAACATGCTTTTTGGCCCTTGTTTCCACACCTGAGTTTTACTAGAGGTGTGATTTGGCGGATAAAAGGTAAAATAACAGCCCAATTTCGCATTTTTCCCTGCGTTTTTCCCTGTGTTTCCTTAATTTTTCCCTGTTTTCCCTCTAAACGTGCTGACAGCAGAGGGAAAAGTTGCAAAACGCAGTTGTACGATATTATCTTTGCATTGCGCTTAAAGGGAGGACTACTAAGCTCGTTTGAATGATGGATGCCCGTTTCTCTTTCACCTTTCACAGAGGTGTGATTAGTGATTGAGAAACATAGGGTATCAGGTGTGAAAGATGGCGCGCAATCTTTCACAATCTTTCACGACCTTTCACGCCCATCCCCTTGAAGTGCCTATACATTATTTATTATATAAACCTTAAAAACACTTTTACAAATGGAAAAAATGAAGATTAACAAAATGCAGGGAGCTGTCTGTATGATAGAGAGCTTCCTCGACGAAAACTACGAGTTTCGTCGGAATGTGCTCAGTGGTAAGACTGAGGTAAGAAAACTAAGTGAGGAGACGGACAGATGGCATATCTTGACGACCATAGCTCTCAATTCCATCGTCCGAAAAGCTAAAATAGAGGGTTTTGGTGAAAAATCGCCAAAAACTGACATCGAAGAGTATATAGGGTCGGATGCCATCAAGGATTATGACCCTATAAAGGATTATTTGGAGCACCTCCCTACATGGGACGGAAAGAATCATGTGGCAGAATTATTCAGCAGAATCCCAGGACTAACCTCTGAACAATTAAGTTGGTTCAGCACTTGGCTTCGTTCTGCTGTGGCACATTGGTTGGGGATGGATATGCTTCATGGCAATGAATGTGTGCCTGTGCTTATAGGAACACAAGGCTGTGGAAAATCTACTTTTGCTGTGAGGTTACTTCCTCCAGAACTGAGGGCTTACTTTCTGGATCACATCAACTTCGGGAATAAGTTCGATAGTGATATGGCACTGACGCATAACCTCTTAGTGAATATCGACGAGTTTGCCAACATGGGGCCTTCGCAGCAAGGTAAGTTGAAACAAATGCTTTCAAGGGTAAAAGTGAATGGTCGTCCCATCTTTGGAAAGAGCCAAGATGACAGAAGGCGATATGCCTCGTTCTTGGCAACTACCAATGATGAGCATCCGCTTTGCGACCCTACAGGTAGTCGTCGCTTTCTCTGTCTGAAGGTAACTCAAGGCAGTCTTATCGATAATGAGACACCATTGGACTATCAGCAACTCTATGCGCAACTAGTCTTTGAACTCAAAGAGAGCCAGATACCTTATTGGTTCAGTAATGACGAAGTAAAGCGCATACAAGAGGTGAACCTGCCCTACTTGAAGGATCAGGATCTGGAAGGCATGATCGCCTGCTGTTATCGCTTGCCTGAAGAACAGGAGCAAGGCGAATGGTTGCCAGGCAATGAGGTCTTTAAGACACTGCAAGGTCGCTACCCGATGCTCAAGGAAGACATTGGCACTAAAGTGAAGATAGGTAAGGTACTGAGGTTCATGGGATGCCAACTGATGCATGGACGTAACGGACAGCTTTATCAGTTGGTACCACTTGAGGCTGCATGAAAGGTTGGTGAAAGGTTGTGAAAGATGCTGAGGCATCTTTCACACTGATTAGCCAATGATATTCATGGTTATTCTTGTGATCTGTGAAAGGTGAAAGAATAAACACTTCTCATATGGAATAAAAAAACTATAATTGGTATAAGAAAAGAAAGCGAAAGCCTTTGTAAAACCATTGGGGTGGACTGGTAGAGTTCAGTTATCAGTGTTGAGCATGTAATCAACACTGCTGATTAAATGATTACCACTGCTGATTACGTAATCACCACTGCTGATTAGGTTCTGCCTTGCCATTCCGTAGGTTTTACCTCGGCATACGCAGGTTTTTAAATAAAAGAGAAAAAGAAAATGGCAAAGTATATCAAACAAGAAATGAACGACCTCCATGGGGAGGGAAAGACCAAGGCTTACTACCGCATGAAAGTGCAACGCAACATCGCCACCAATGAACTGGTGAAGCTGATGTGTGCGCATAGGGCAGGAGTGAGCGAGGGTGTAATCAAGGCTGTGATTATGCAGCTTACAGATGAAATAGCCTATCAGTTGGCTGATGGCCGTTCTGTAACCATCGATGGTCTAGGCACCTTCCGTGCTACCATTGGGGTGAGGTCCGACAAGGAGATGGATGGCATAGACGATGGTCGGACACAGCGCAATGCCTTAAGTCTTGAGGTGAATGGCGTGAATTATAAGGTTGACAAGGAATTGGTTAGGATGGTGGATAGTTGCTGCGACTTGGAGCGTGGGGGCACCTATCGCCTGCATCGCTCGCCTTACACCATTGAGCAACGCTTAACTTTGGCGCAGCAGTTCCTTGATGAACATGCATTGATGCGCGTAGGCGACTATGCGAAGCTGACAGGCCTCTCACGCACTGCTGCCACTTTGGAATTGCAGAAGTTCAGGCGTGATGCCTCCACAGGCATTACCATTAACGGATTGGGCAACACTTCTGTCTATGTGAAGCGGAAATAGGTGTTTAATCGAAACTGAGGTAATGGCTGAGGCGTTCCAGGTCTTGCTCTGTGAACTCATCGTAAAGGATAAAGGTGCGCAGGTTCTTGATGTCACCATGACGCTGACGATATTCCACTAAGGCACGGGCTTGGTAGAAGTTGAGGTAAGGATGGTTGCGCAGACGTTCCACACTGCTGCGATTCACAGGGATGCGGGTGATGTCTTCTTCGTGTACCTCAAACCAAGGGAGGAGCTGCTGGTAGTCGAGACGGATTTCTGCCAACTGACTGATATCGTAGAAACCACCAAGCTGTCGGCGATAGTTCAAAATCATACCCGCAATACCACTGCCAATGCCTGGTATCTGCATGAGGGTGAGGCTATCCACATGATTTATGTCAAAAACCACGATTTCATCGAGTTTTTTCGGGTAGAGGCGAGTAGTATCTGGAAGGTATAATTGAGGTGTTTCACGCGTCGCAGTATCTGCTTGATAAGAGCGCTGGGTATATGTACGACGTTCATACGTACGAGGTTGGTAGGTTCGTGGCTCGTACGTACGTGGTTGATAGCGCAGACTGTCGGCTTCATGGATAGAAGCCATAAAAGCTTCATACTCTGCTTGAAATTTCTGTTCTGCTTCAGGATCCATAGGCTCTGTAGCAGAGCTGAAAGGAGAAAGAACAAGCAGTACTACCACTAAAAGTATAGCTCCAAGTAGCAGCACAATACCCCGTTTCTCGGCTGGGGAGAAATAATGGAACTCATCAAACCAGTGTGCCATGATTTACGAAAAGAAACCCAACTCATTGAAGAACACCATGGCGATGCCTGCAGGTGCTACATAGCGCAGGATGATGATAATGGCGCGATAGATATAGGGATGCAAGGTACGACAAGGACTCAACTCGGCACGCAGTACACGGTGGTCAAGGAACCAACCTGTAAAGATGGCAATGAAGAATCCACCTGTTGGGAGCATGATCTTCGCTGTGACAAAGTCGAATGCATCAAACAGGGTCTTGCCAAAGATGGTAAAGTCGCTGAGTACGCCGAAGGAGAGCGCACAGAGTATGCCGATGAATCCACATACGATGGTAACTACCCAAGCTGCTTTCTTGCGGGTAAAGTTGAACTCCTCATGCAGGTAGAGCGTCACAACCTCATGCATGGAGATGGTGGAGGTGAGTGCTGCCAGCGAGAGCAAGATATAAAACATGAGGCTCAGGGCCGTGGCAATAAATGGAATGTCACCGAAAGCCTGTGTGAATACATTGGGCAAGGTAATGAAGATGAGGCTGGGGCCTGCATCTGGATTGATACCCACTGCAAAGGCTGCAGGGAAGATGATGAAACCAGCTAAGATGGCCACCATGGAGTCAATGCTTGCAATGGAGAGAGCCGTATTGGGCAACTTGGTATCGGCACGGAAGTAAGAGGCATAAGTGCAAAGGCATCCCATACCCAGACTTAAGGAGTAGAACGTCTGTCCCAAGGCACTGAGGAATACATCGGCATTAACCTTACTGAAATCAGGCTTTAGAAGGAAGTCGATACCAGCAGATGCGCCAGGGAGCGTGATGGAACAAACGGCCAGAAACAATAACAAGATAAACAATACTGGCATAAGAATCTTAGCCGAACGCTCGATGCCTTTCTGCACGCCCTTGGTGATGATGACGTGCGTGGCAAGCATGAAAAGGGTCATGAGAACGGCGGGCTTCCAAGGATTGCTTACGAAACTGTTGAACATGTCCACAAAGTCGGCTGAGACTTTATTGGCAAAGGCATTCGAAGCAGAATCTATCACATACTCCAGACACCAGCCTGCTACTACGGTGTAATATCCTAAGATACAGAATCCCGTGAGTACACCCCAGCGACCCACCCATCGCCACTGTGTGCCAGGAGCCAATATCTGGTAAGCCCTGGCAGTGTTAGCACGAGAATGACGGCCAATAGTGAACTCGGCTATCATCACAGGAAGTCCGAAAAAGAGGATACAGGCGATGTAGATAAGGATAAATGCTGCACCACCACTGTTGCCTGTCTCGTATGGGAAACGCCATATATTGCCTAATCCTACTGCAGAACCTGCAGCAGCGAGGATGGCGCCCATCTTACTTCCGAAATTAATTCTGTTACTATTGTTTGTCATTTTGTGATAATTTCGTGCAAAGATAGCACTTTTAATTAATTGTTGCTATCTTTGTGGCGCAAAATCTTAAGCTATGATGTCATTATTAAAAAGGTACCCACTTTCATTACTGCTGATTGCAGTTATCACATACCTTTCTTTCTTTACTCCGCCTAAAACGGAGTTGGATGAAATCACCAACTTTGACAAGTTTGTACATTTCTGCATGTACTTCACGTTGTCTTCATTGTTGTGGATAGAGCATTTCAGGGCGCATCGGAAAGTGAAGGCTCCATGGTGGCATGGAGTGGTGGGGGCTTTGATTTGCCCCATTGTCTATAGTGGGGTGGTGGAGTTATTACAGGCTTATGCCACTACGACTCGAAGCGGTGATTGGGCAGATTTTATCTTCAATACGCTGGGTGCCGTAGTGGGATCTGTGGTTTGCTATTATTGGGTGCGCAAGTATATTCGCTGATTTAGAGATAATCAACAACACTGCTGAGCTTATTGCTATTGGATCCTTTGATGAGGATGGTTTTCCCTGTGGGTTGCAGTTGCTGCAAGGCTGCAATCAATGAGGGGGTATCTGGATAAGTGGGGTAGGCATGTCGTGCCTTGGCAAAATGCTCACCAACAAGCAATACCTCCTCGAAGTTGCATTCGTCGATATAATCCACCACTTTCTGATGTTCCATATCACAATCGTTGCCCAATTCTCCCATCTGACCTAAGATGAGCATCTTATGCTCGGCTTCCATCAATCGGAAATTCTCAAGTGCTGCTTGCATACTGGTAGGGTTGGCATTGTAGGCATCGATAATCAGGGTGTTATGCGCTGTCTTCTGTAGCTGTGAGCGATTATTCTGTGGTGCATATTGTGCTATGGCAGCATTGATCTTCGCAGCATCTACCTGGAAGTATCGTCCGATGGTGATGGCAGCTAAGACATTGGTAAAGTTGTAGGAACCTATCAACTGAGTTTGTATAGCGTGCCAACGGCTGTCTTTCCGTTCTTTCCATTCCAAAGCCAGGAAAGGAGAGTTTCCTGTGATGCGTCCTGTCACATCCAATCCTTCATCTGTGCCATATTCTACTTTCGTCAGTCCTCCTGCAATGTTCTGCAGATAGGAGTTATCGTGGTCGATAAAGATGGTGGAATTGTCCTTTCCTCTAAGGAAGTCATATAACTCTCCTTTGGTACGAATGACTCCCTCGAAAGATCCAAAACCTAAGAGATGCGCCTTACCTACATTGGTAATGATGCCATAGTCTGGTTCTGCGACATCTACAAGCTCTTTGATATCCCCAGGATGGCTGGCTCCCATCTCTATGACTCCAAGTTGGTGTTCTTTCTTTAACCCAAGCACTGTCAGTGGCACTCCGATGGAATTGTTCAGGTTTCCTTGTGTGTAAAGGACTTGATATTTCTGGCTTAAAACAGCTGCAATGAGTTCTTTCGTCGTGGTTTTTCCGTTGGTACCTGTGATGCCAATGAGTGGAGTGCCTAATTGGCGGCGATGGTAATTGGCCAAAGCCTGCAGGGTTCTCAACCCATCGGCTACCAGTGTGTAACGAGGGTCATCTGCATGATAATAGGCCACCTCATCTACTACTACATGGCTGCATCCGGCTTCCAGCGCTTTCTCTGCGAAAGCGTTACCATTGAATGAAGCACCTTTCAGTGCGATGAAAAGAGAACCTTGGGGACAATGACGACTGTCGGTTGTCACCCCTGTACTTTGCAGAAAGTGGGCATATAATGCTTGAATATCGTTGGTCATAAGGCTATTCTTTATAGGATTATAAACAAAGATAGGCATTATTTTCTTATGAAAGCTAAAAGCAAGCATTTTTTTGTTTACATTTGTGGCAATAAAGTCTGAGACAAACGAATGAAAGGTCGTACACTCAATATAAATGGACAATTGCTGTCGCTGGAGCAACCGAAGGTGATGGGAATCCTGAATGTGACTCCCGACTCTTTCTATGAATATAGTAGGAAACAAGGGGAAGAGGATATAGCTGATCAGGTGGTGCAAATGCTTTCTGAAGGCGCGGATATCATTGATATAGGGGCCTGTTCTACTCATCCGGGAGCACCAGTGGTTTCTGCTGAAGAGGAGATGGACAGACTGAGATGTGGATTGAATGCGCTGAGGAAAGTTGCTCCAACCGCTATCGTTTCTGTAGATACATTCAGAGCCGATGTGGCGCGGATGTGCGTGGAAGAATATGGAGTGGCTATTGTTAATGATATCTCAGGAGGGTCGTTTGATGCCGCGATGTTCCCCCTGATGGCCCGATTGCATACACCTTATATATTAATGTATATGCAGGGAAGTGTGGAAACCATGCATTTGCAACATCAGTATGAAGACGTGGTGGCAGATACTATTAAAGGTCTGGCTTCTAAAGTAGATGCCTTGAGGGATATGGGGATGTATGACATTATTCTGGATCCTGGTTTTGGCTTTAGTAAAACGGTGGAACAGAATTATGAACTTTTTGCACACCTGGAAGATTTCCAAATATTCGAGTTGCCTTTGCTGGTAGGTGTCTCCAGAAAGTCCATGATATGGAAGAAACTTGAGCTTACCCCAGAGAATGCCTTGAATGGTACCACCGCCTTGCACATGATGGCACTGCAGAAAGGAGCTGATATCTTAAGGGTACATGATGTGAAGGCAGCTGTAGAGACTGTAAAGCTTTTTGAATCTGTGAAGAAGTATCAACAAACTAATTAAATAGATAAACGTGTTTTTTGATTTTACGATTAAAGATTTTATAGACATCCTGCTGGTGGCAGTGTTGCTCTATTATTCTTACAAAGTGATGAAGGCTTCGGGCTCCATCAATATCTTTGTCGGCATTATGGTATTCGTCCTGATATGGCTGGTGGTGACACAGGTGTTGGACATGCGCTTACTGGGTTCTCTCATGGATAAGTTGGTAAGCGTGGGAGTGCTGGCTATTATTGTGATCTTCCAGGATGAGATACGTCGGTTCCTCTTGAACTTAGGTTCCCATCACAATGCGAGTGCTCTCGTGAAATTCCTGATGCGCAATAAGAAATCGAAACCAATGCATGAGGATATCATGCCCATTGTCATGGCATGCATCAGTATGTCTAAGGGCAAGGTGGGAGCACTCATCGTGAAAGAACGGGATTTCCCATTGGATGATATTATCAATACAGGAGACTTGATTGATGCGAACATCAATCAGCGACTCATTGAGAATATCTTTTTCAAGAATAGTCCGCTGCACGATGGTGCCATGGTTATCAGAAAGAAACGCATTGTGGCCGCTGGTTGTATCTTGCCCGTTTCACATAACTTGGATATCCCTAAGGAATTGGGACTTAGACACCGTGCAGCTTTAGGCATGTCTCAGGAATCGGATGCTTTGTGTATCATTGTGTCGGAAGAAACAGGTGATATTTCTGTGGCTCATCGCGGACAATTCCATCTGAAACTGAATGCAGAACAACTGGAGAGTTTCTTGACTGCAGAAGAATAAAAAAATCCCCGCCTTCGAAGCGGGGATTTTTATGTAAGTACAGGTTTCTTATTCTTACTTACTTAAGATGTTCACAGTGTCCTGAGCAATCATCAGCTCTTCGTCTGTGCAGACTACAACGACCTTTACCTTAGAATCAGAAGTGGAAATAACACCTTCCTTACCTAAACGGGTTTCGGCATTCAACTTGTCGTCCACCTTCACATTCAGATAATCCAAACCTGCAATGGCACCAGAACGAATGCTTGCCTGATTCTCACCTACACCACCAGTAAACACGATAACATCTACGCCACCAAGTGCTGCTGTATAAGCACCGATGTATTTCTTGATGCGGTAGATATAGGCATTAGTTGCTGTGATGGCTTTCTTGTCACCCTTGTTGTATGCTTCCTCAATAGAGCGCATATCACTAGAGATACCTGTCAATCCGAGCATACCACTCTTCTTATTAAGAATGGCACTCATACGGTAGGCATCGATACCCAACTTGTTCTGTAAGTAGGTGACTACGCCACCGTCTACATCACCGCTTCGGGTACCCATGATGAGACCCTCGAGCGGAGTAAGTCCCATGGAGGTGTCTATGACTTTACCATCCTTAATGGCTGCGATGGAAGCACCGTTGCCAATGTGGCAAGTGATGATTTTGGTACCTTCTGGTTTAATGCCAAGCATCTCGCAAACATGCTGACTGACGAAGCGGTGAGAGGTGCCGTGGAAACCATAGCGGCGAATCTGGTACTTCTCATAATATTCGTATGGCAGTGCATAGAGGTAAGCATAATCAGGCATGGTCTGATGGAAGGCCGTGTCGAACACACCTACTTGTGGAATATCTGGCAAGATGGCCTTAACGGCAGCTACACCTTTCAGATTGGCTGGATTGTGCAATGGAGCCAAGTCGTTGCATGCCTCGAATGCTTCCAGAACTTCGGGTGTAAGGAGGGCAGACTCTGTGAACTTCTCTCCTCCATGCACCATACGATGTCCTACCGCATTGATTTCATTCAATGACTTGATGGCACCATATTTAGGATCGGTAAGGGTCTGAAGAATCAACTCTACACCAACGGTATGTTCAGGAATGTCTCTCTCAATGATTCTTTTTTCACCGTCAGGTGCCAAGAATTTAAGGAAAGAACCTTCCAAACCAATCATCTCTATTCCGCCAGAAGCAATCACTTCCTTCTTGCTCATATCAAACAGTTTGTATTTGATGGATGAGCTTCCGCAGTTAAGTACTAATATTTTCATAACTATCTAAAATTATTTGTTTGCTTTTGCAGCTTGTGCCTGACAAGCAGTGATGGCTACCATGTAGTAGATGTCGTCTACTGAGCAACCACGACTAAGGTCGTTCACAGGACGGGCAATGCCTTGGAGAATAGGACCAAGGGCTACGGCATCTCCTAAACGCTGAACGAGCTTGTAGGCAATGTTGCCAACTTCCAGACAGGGGAATACCAATACATTGGCTTTGCCTGCAATTTCACTTCCTGGGGCTTTCTTGGAACCTACGGATGGTACCAAAGCGGCATCGGCCTGAAGTTCACCATCGACCTTCAATGTCGGGTCAAGCTCCTTGGCCAATTGGGTTGCTTCCACTACCTTATCCACTACTTCGTGTGCAGCAGAACCTTTGGTAGAGAAACTTAGCATGGCTACTTTTGGATCAGCAAAACCACCGACAGCCTTAGCGGTTTGAGCAGTACAAACGGCAATCTGAGCTAATTGTGAGGCATCTGGCATAGGGGTCACGGCGACATCGCCCACAACTAAGACACCATCCTCACCAAATTGTGGCTGCTTGGTGATCAGCAGCATGGCACCACTGACGCAGGTAATACCTGGAGTACACTTGATGATTTGAAGGGCTGGACGCAAAGTCTCTGCTGTAGTGCTCAATGCACCAGAGATCTGACCATCGGCACCGCCTGTCTTAATAATCATACATCCCAGATAGAGTGGATTCTTCACCAACTCGCGAGCTTCTTCGATGGTCATGCCCTTCTTCTTGCGCAATTCTGCAAGTAAAGTGGCATATTCTTCAGATTTAGGATTGTTCAAAGGATCGATGAGTGTGGCTTTGCCGATATGTTTTAAGCCGAATTCAGCGGCAAGTGCATGAATCTCTTCGGGGTTTCCTATTAAGATGACGTCTGCTATTTCATCAGCCAGAACACGATCGGCTGCTTTCAGTGTGCGTTCCTCAGTAGCTTCAGGAAGAACGATTCTTTGGCGGTCAGACTTGGCGCGCTCAATGATTCCTTCAACAAGTTTGCTCATAGTAATATCTTTTAAAGTGATTAGTTGGTAATTTTCCACAAAGATAGTGGAATTTCTGTGCAAAAGCAATACTTACGGACATTTTACGGGGCAGAATGCTGATTTTACTTTTTGCTGAAACAGATGTTTCAAGAGATATAAAAAATAGCATTACAAATCTTCGGGGTGTAAAATACTACATCCGAGTAGATTTGTAATGCTATAGTTTTACTACTTTGTAAAAGACTGTAGCTTACTCGTCTGGATTCATCTGCTTCAGAACATTTGCACTTACCTTAAACTTGATGGTAGTGCGTTCTGGAATCTCATGGAACTCACCGTTTCTAGGATCGCGACCTGGGCGCTGTGGCTGGCGATGAGGAATAAACTTTCCAAAGTACTGAAGCTTTACTTCCTCTCCTTCACACATCTTCTCTACAACAAGTTTGTTGTACTCATCAACAAAATGCTTAGCTACGTAGTCGTTACAGTTAAGACGTTTTGCTAATTCCTTTACAAAATTAAATTTATTCATCTTAGATTCAGTATTTAAAAAATCTATAAAATAGGGTTATACGTTCATGCGTTTTTAATGTTCATTAAAAATAATCCAACCTTATTATATTATTTATAATGCTTTTTTATTTCTAATAAACGAAAACACCTGTATTACGGGCGTTTATTGACTAAAAATCTGATACAAATATAACTAATTCACGAGAAAAAAAAGAGAAATAAGAAAAAAAATAGTGTTAATTGCAATTATTTTTGAAGATTATGCATATTTTGCCACTTTTGAGATTGCATAATGGCTAATTTGAGCATTATTCTTGCCTGAATAAATTAATATGTTTATCTTTGTCTAATAAAATTAATCAGTTAATAAGACAGTATTATGAAAAGATTTGCTTATCTGTTGTTTGTTGCGATGCTTGCTTTGAATCTGCAAGCTCAGCAGGCAAAGTATGTGTTCTATTTTATTGGTGATGGCATGGGAGTGAATCAGGTAAATGGTACGGAGATGTACATTGCTGCCAATCAAGGTAGAATTGGTTATGAACCTCTGCTTTTCGCTTCTTTCCCTGTGGCTACTATGGCTGCTACCTATTCGACTTCAAACCCTATTACTGATTCTGCCGCTGCAGGTACTGCTTTGGCAACAGGTGTGAAAACTTACAATGGTGCCATTGGCTTAAATGATAATAAAGACCGTATAGTATCAATTGCCGAGATGGCTAAGGCGGCTGGCAAGAAAGTGGGAGTTACCACTACCGTAAGTATCGACCATGCTACACCTGCCAGTTTCTATGCTCATCAAGAGCGCAGGCAGATGTACTATGAGATTGCTACCGATCTGCCTATGTCGGATTTCGACTTCTTTGGTGGTAGTGGTTTCCTCCGTCCTGAGACTGCCATTGATGGAACTTCTGCTCCCAGCATATATCCGATGATTGATCAGGCTGGTTATTTAATCGCGCATGGAGTAGAGGAGTACAATTCCAAGAAGAACTCTACAGATAAAATGATTCTAGTACAGCCTGAGAATGCTGACAAGATAGAAAGTCTTCCTTATGCCATTGACCGTAAACCTGGTGATCTGTCATTGGCAGAGATTACCGAGTGTGCGATTGATTTTCTGACCAAGGATAAGAAAAGCAAAGGCTTCTTCTTGATGGTGGAAGGTGGAAAGATAGACCAAGCTTGTCATGCTAATGATGCTGGTGCTGCTTTTGAGGAGGTTATCGACATGGATGAGGCCGTAAAGGTAGCCTATGAGTTTTATAAAAAGCACCCTAAAGAGACATTGATAGTTATTACAGCCGACCATGAGACGGGTGGTATGGGCCTGGGCAATTCTAACTATTGGCTATATTTGGAGAATTTCAAAAGTCAGAAATGTTCAGCTGAAGAATTCTCAAAAATAGTGACCAACTATCGTCGTGACCACCAGAGAGATGCTTCTTGGGAAGGTGTGAAGGCTTTGTTGTCAGAGTATTTCGGCTTCTTTGACAAGGTGAAACTCTCATGGGCAGAGGAACGTAAGTTGAGAGATGCTTATGAAGAGTCTTTTGTAAACAACAATATCAGGTTTACTGAAGACCTGTATTCCAGAACCGACCCTATTGCCACTGCTGCTAAACAGGTAATGTCTACAAACACTCACATTGGTTGGACTACTGGCGGACATACTGCCGGTTATGTGCCTGTGTTTGTGATAGGCGCTGGGGCCAATCTTTTCATGAACGGAAAGATTGACAATACTGAGATAGCTAAGAACATTGCTAAGGCTGCAGGCTATAAGTACGCTAATTGATGCCTTTGACATAGATCTATAAGGAAGCCCTGCTAAACTAGTGATTAGCAGGGCTTCTTTTTTAGACTTATAGTACCTTTTACGACACTACACCTCTGTCTCTCCCTCTACAAAGCGTTCCATAAACAAGTGTTCTCCGTCAAAAACAGCGTATGTAAACAGGTTTATCCAATCACCTAAAATCAAGATCCTCGCTTCTTTGGTTAATTGCAAGTCTAATTCTATATGTCTGTGACCATAGATAAAGAAGTTGATGTCCGGATGGTTTTTCAAGTATTCTTTGGTATAGAGTACCAGATACTCTTTATCTTCGCCCATATAGTCGGGTTCCTTGCCTTCCTCACGTTTCAAACGACTATGTTCTGCCCATTTTAAGCCGAAAGCTACGCTCCATCGGGGATGGATGGCAGAAAAAAGCGTTTGAAGGAACTTGTTGTGGAAAAGCGAGCGCAGGAATTGGAACATCTTGTCGGGATCTCCTAAGCCATCACCGTGCGCAAGATAGAATTCCTTTCCATAGATTTCAGTAGTAAGGGGTTTCTTGTGCACGATCACCCCACATTCTTTCGTGAGATAATCATCGCACCAGATGTCGTGATTGCCTGTGAAGAAATGAATTTCCACACCTAAGTCCGAGAGTTCTGAAAGCTTTCCGAGAAAACGGGTATAACCTTTAGGAACGACGGTCTTGAACTCATACCAGAAGTCGAACATGTCACCAAGCAGATAAACGGCTGCAGCCTTCTCCTTGATCTGATCAAGGAAATTGACCAGCCTTCGCTCTTGTGTTCTTCCATGCTTGATGGCTAAGGAACCAAGATGGGCATCAGAAAGGAAATAGACATTCTTCATATTTCAGTTTATTACAAAAATCCAAGTTCCAGTTTTGCTTCCTCGCTCATCATGTCTTGTGTCCATTCAGGTTCGAAGACTAGATTGATGTTGGTGGAAGTCACTCCTTTGATGGATGCCACTTTCTGACGGGCATCTTCCATGAGGAAATCGCCTGCAGGACATGTGGGTGCAGTAAGGGTCATGTCTATATCCACGGCTCCATCTTCTGATACATCTATCTTATAGATAAGCCCTAAATCATAGATATTGACAGGGATCTCAGGATCATACACTGTCTTGAGCATGGCGACTATTTTTTCTTCTATTTCAAATGTTGTCATAATAATCTTCCTTATGCGTTGGCAAAGTTACGAAAAGTCGAAAGCATAAAAAAGAAATTATTTCTTTTTTATGCTGTGAAGAAGTAACTTCTGTAAAGCCAAAGCCATGAAAAACGGATTATATCAGGCCCTCATCATTAAAGCTGAAGAAGCCACCATCAGTAATAATCACATGGTCTGTTAATCTGATGTTCATGGTTTCTGCGCATTTCTTAACTGTTTGCGTCAAGCGCTTATCCTCCTGACTTGGTCGTCTGTTTCCTGAAGGATGATTGTGTGCCAGGATGATTTGCGTGGCTCTATGTAAGAGTGCTTCGCGCAGGATGACGCGTACATCGGCAGTGGTTTGGTCGATGCCTCCCTTGCTGATGCATACCTTATCAATAAGTCTGTTCCCTTGATTTAACAGCAAAATCCAGAACTCTTCAGTAGGGAGGTCTCTCAGTAGGGGATGAAAGATCTTGAAGATATCTGCAGAAGAGGAGATGCACGTCCGTTCTGTCACTTCGTTTTCATTCCGTCTTTTCCCAAGTTCCAAGGCTGCCATAATGCTGATGCTCTTCGCTTCACCAAGTCCCTTGAATTTCTTGAAATCCTGAAGTTCCCATTTACCCAAAGCCCCAAGGTCGTTATCACAGGATTGGAGTACGCGTTGCATTAGAGAAACTGCGCTTTCTTCCTGATTTCCAGAACCAATGAGAATCGCCAGTAATTCAGCATCACTGAGGGCACTGGCTCCCTTGAGTATCATCTTCTCACGAGGGCGGTCTTCAGCTGCCCATTGATTGATGTTCAGTTTGTTTGCCATGTTTTATCGATTTTAGTTAGTTGTAAAAATTTTTCTTGAATGCTTCCATCTCGCCTTTCCCTTTCACACATCGTCCCCACCATGCACGTAGGAAGCCCGTCCCATATCCCAGGAGTTGGATAAAAGCAGCGGGGATAGAGAGCCATCCCACTTTCAGACTTCTGTTCTTGATGGAAGAGTGAAAGAAAATAAGGCCAGCATACACCAGTAGTGGGAGTAATCCTAACACTACAAGGATAGGACCTGCGGGAAAGTCAATGTTGATGATGCCCAACTGGTTGAGTATACCATAAATCACACCCAACAGTATGGAAAGCAGGCAAAGGCCTGTCCCTATAGTAAAAACAGCAGGCAACAAGTGTACCAGTTTCAGGGATTCCGGATACTTCTTATAGAGATTGATGCGAGCAATGCCCGAATTATGTACTTGTTTGAAGAACTTGCGAAAATCTGTTCTGCGCTTATGATACACCCAAGCTTCACTGAAAAGCTGGCACTGATATCCTGCCTTGAAAAGACGGATGCTGAAGTCGATGTCCTCTCCAAAACGCATCTTCGAGAATCCTCCCAATGCCAGATACACCTCCCGCTTCACACCCATATTGAAACTGCGGGGATAGAACTTGTCCATTTTCTGCTTCCCTCCACGAATGCCACCAGTGGTGAAGAAGGAAGTCATGGAATAGTTGATGGCTTTCTGGATGGGGGAGAACGATGGGTGTGCTCTGTCGGGTCCTCCAAAAGCTAAGGCTCCTGTTTCCTCGATACCATGCTCCACCGCTTCAAAATATCCCTCAGGAATGAGGATGTCTGAATCCAAAATCAGCAGATACTCGCCTTCAGCACGTTCAGCTCCATAGTTGCGCGTTTGTCCAGGCCCCGAATTGGGCTTAGAGTAATAGCGAACATTCAGTTTCCCTTCATAAGCCTGTACCACTTTATCACACGACAAAGTGGAGCCATCGTCCACGATGACAACTTCAAAGTCGGTGAACTTCTGCTTTGTGAGACTCTCCAGAAGCTCATTCACTTCATCGGGACGGTTGAATACTGGTATGATGAGGGAATATTTCATGTTGGCAGTTTATGTCCTTTTTGTACAATCCTTGAAATGCTTTGAAGAGGAAAATTATCTCCTACACACAGAAAAATTATTTTTCTAACGAGGGAAAAATTTTTTCCTAACTAAGAAAAAATAAGGCCCTCTCTACGCATTATTTGAGGATGTCCTTTTTGTACAATTTTGTCTTTGCAAAAGAGATGCTTCCCACTGTTGTTTTGGGAAGCATCTCTGCTGTTTTTACACCTTATTATATATATAAGGACGGAATTAAACCTTTACACGACCCACATATGAACCATCACGTGTGTCAACTTCGATGGTTTCGCCCTCATTGATGAACAGAGGAACGCGAACGGTTGCTCCACTCTCAACGGTAGCAGGCTTCAGTGAGTTAGTAGCTGTATCACCCTTGACACCTGGCTCTGTGTAAGTGATCTTCATCTGAACCTTTACAGGCAGGTCTGCATAAAGGATGGTCTCAGTGCTGGCATCAGACACCACTTCCACTACCATACCTTCGAGTAGGTAATCCACACCATTGATTTGCTCCTTGGCGATAGGTACCTGATCGTAAGTCTCCTGATTCATGAAGATGAAATCCTCACCCTCTTTATAGAGGAACTGGTAAGGACGGCGCTCAACGCGAACGTCTTCTAGTTTTTCACCGATGTTGAAGCGGCGCTCCAAAACGTAGCCGTTCACCACGTCTTTCAGCTTGGTGCGCATGAAAGTGTTACCCTTACCTGGCTTTACATGCAGGAAGTCAATGCAGAAATACAGTTTGCCGTCCATGCGGATAGCTGTTCCGATTTTAATGTCTTGGGCATTAATCATACTCGTAATCTTTAATATTTTGTACTATTTTGAATTGTCTTTGAGACGCAAATCTCTGATTTTGGGTACAAAAATAATCCAAATCGATAAAAAATACAAAAAGTTGTGATATAAAAAGAGCGATTTCTTGGTTAATTTCGGAAAACTTTCTAATTTTGCAGCCCGATTGTGTGAGAATAATAACAATAAAAACGAAATATAGCAATGAAAAGAACATTCCAACCCTCAAACAGAAAGAGAAGAAACAAACATGGTTTCCGTGAGAGAATGGCTACTGCCAATGGTCGCAGAGTACTGGCAGCACGTCGCGCTAAGGGAAGAAAGAAGCTTACCATCTCTGATGAGTACAATGGCGTAAAGGCTTAATGCTTTCTTAAACCTACAGAAGAAACAGAGCTGCAAAACACAGATTTTTGCAGCTTTTTTATTTACACCTTATTAATATATATAATAGCATGGAAAATGATAACAAAATTCCGGAGATGAAGATAGACATCAGTAATGAAGTGGCAGAAGGTATTTACTCCAATCTTGCCGTGATCTCTCACTCTCCATCTGAGTTCGTTCTCGATTTTGTGAGGACACTGCCAAATGCCACTCCTCGTGTGAAGAGTCGCATTGTGATGACGCCAGCGCATGTGAAACGCCTGATGATAGCACTGTCTGAAAACATCACAAAGTACGAACGTAAATTTGGGAAAATACACTTGCCAGAAGAGAGCAATACGGTAGTTTTTCCTGGAATCCAAGGTCAAGCCTGAATTAAAAAGACTTAAAAGTGTGAAAAGATGCTAAATTTTGGCATCTTTTCGTCTTTTCTGGGCCCCTAAAGTCAAAAAATGGCTTGGGAGGTGATGAATATTCAAATATTATATGTATCTTTGCAGCCCAAAATGGGGGTAAACTATGCCCATTTGTGAGCTAATCCCTTGTAAAAGACCTGTAAAGGTCTGTTTAAGAGGGGGTTTTAGAAAGGAAAATAATAATAAAACAATAAATAATAATTAAAAACAAGTAAAATGCCTACAATTCAGCAATTAGTAAGAAAAGGGCGTGCTGAGCTGAAGGACAAGAGCAAGTCTCCTGCCCTCGATTCATGCCCACAGAGACGTGGCGTTTGCGTGAGAGTATATACTACCACGCCAAAGAAGCCAAATTCAGCTATGCGTAAAGTAGCTCGTGTTCGTTTGACCAATGGTAAAGAGGTGAACTCTTACATCCCAGGTGAAGGTCACAACTTGCAGGAGCACTCTATCGTTCTGGTACGTGGCGGTCGTGTAAAGGATCTGCCAGGTGTACGTTATCACATCGTTCGTGGAACACTTGATACCGCAGGTGTAGCAAGTCGCACACAACGTCGTTCTAAGTATGGTGCTAAACGTCCTAAAGCAGCTAAGAAGAAATAATTAATGTATAACTAAGTTTTAGTCTTTTGGAAATTTTATCGGTTGAGTAAACCGCTCCGGAGGGAGAGGTTGAAGATGACAGAAACAAACAACCAAGAACGAAAACATTATTTGTAAAAACAAATGAGAAAAGCTAAACCAAAAAAGCACATCATCCTTCCGGATCCTGTGTTCAATGATGTGAAAGTGTCTAAGTTCGTAAATCACCTGATGTACGATGGCAAGAAGAACATTTCTTACACCATTTTCTATGCCGCACTTGAAACCGTAAAGAAAAAACTTCAAAATGAAGAGAAGTCTGCCCTCGAAATTTGGAAGCAGGCTCTTGACAACATTACCCCTCAGGTAGAGGTAAAGTCACGTCGTATCGGTGGTGCAACTTTCCAGGTGCCTACAGAAATCAGACCAGACCGAAAAGAATCTATTTCAATGAAGAACATGATTTCCTTTGCACGTAAACGTGGTGGTAAGTCTATGGCTGAGAAGCTGGCTAATGAAATCGTTGATGCTTTCAACCAGCAGGGCGGTGCATTCAAGCGTAAGGAAGACATGCACAGAATGGCAGAGGCTAACCGCGCATTTGCACACTTTAGATTCTAATAAACAACGGTAATTAAGAAAGATGTCTAAACAAGATCTACATTTGACGAGGAATATCGGTATCATGGCTCATATTGATGCCGGTAAGACTACTACATCAGAGCGTATTCTCTATTATACAGGTCTTACTCATAAGATTGGTGAGGTACACGACGGTGCTGCGACTATGGACTGGATGGTTCAGGAGCAGGAGCGTGGTATCACCATTACTTCAGCAGCTACTACTTGTCGCTGGAAGTGGAATGACCAGACCTACAAGATTAACCTGATTGACACTCCGGGACACGTGGACTTCACTGCTGAGGTGGAGCGTTCACTGCGCGTACTTGATGGTGCCGTGGCAACTTACAGTGCTGCTGATGGTGTTCAGCCACAGTCTGAAACTGTATGGCGTCAGGCAGATAAGTACAATGTGCCCCGTCTCGGTTATGTGAACAAGATGGATCGCTCTGGTGCTGATTTCTTCGAAACCATTCGTCAGATGAAGGATATTCTCGGTGCTAACCCTTGTGCTATCCAGGTGCCTATCGGCGCAGAGGAAAACTTCAAGGGAGTGGTTGACCTCATTAAGATGAAGGCCATCCTGTGGCACGATGATACGATGGGGGCTGAATACGATGTAGAAGACATTCCTGCTTCTGTTATGGATGAGGCTGAGGAATGGAGAGACAAGATGCTGGAGAATGCAGCCAACTATGATGATACCCTTATGGAGAAGTATCTGGAAGATCCTTCTACCATCACAGAGGAGGAAATCATAGCTGCGCTCAGAAAAGGAACCGTGACTATGGAACTTACTCCTGTATGCTGTGGCTCATCATACAAGAACAAGGGCGTTCAGCCTCTGCTCGACTATGTATGTGCCTTCCTGCCTTCTCCATTGGATACTCCTAACATCGTAGGTACGAACCCAGACACCAACGCAGAAGAAGAGCGCCGACCTGATGAGGATGAGCACACTTCTGCATTGGCATTTAAGATTGCTACCGATCCGTATGTAGGTCGTCTGACATACATCCGCGTATATTCTGGTAAGATCACTGCTGGATCTTATGTATATAACACCCGCAGTGGTAAGAAGGAGCGCATCTCACGTATGTTCCAGATGTTCTCCAACCACCAGAATCCGGTAGAAGAGATTGCTGCTGGTGATATCGGTGCAGTGGTAGGTTTGAAGGACATCCATACAGGTGACACCCTCTGTGATGAGAATGCACCTATCATATTGGAGTCTATGGACTTCCCAGATCCTGTAATCGGAATTGCTGTAGAGCCAAAGACTCAGAAGGATATGGAGAAACTTTCCAACGGCCTTTCTAAATTGGCAGAGGAAGATCCTACCTTCACTGTTCGCACTGACGAGCAGAGTGGTCAGACCATCATTTCAGGTATGGGTGAGCTTCACCTCGATATCATCATCGACCGTCTGAAACGTGAATTCAAGGTAGAGTGCAACCAGGGTAAGCCTCAGGTGAACTACAAGGAAGCTGTTTCTAAGACAGTGAACCTTCGTGAACTCTACAAGAAGCAGTCGGGTGGTCGTGGTAAGTATGCAGACATCATCGTTAATGTGGGTCCAGTTGATGAGGACTTTAAGGAGGGTGGTCTGCAGTTTATCAACTCAGTGACAGGTGGTAATATTCCAAAGGAGTTTATTCCTTCAGTTCAGAAGGGTTTCGAAACTGCCATGAGAAACGGTGTGCTTGGCGGTTATCCACTCGATTCTCTGAAGGTAGAGCTGGTAGATGGTTCATTCCATCCAGTAGACTCCGATCAGCTGTCATTTGAGATTTGTGCTATTCAGGCCTACAAGAATGCTGCTGCTAAGGCAGGTCCAGTATTGTTGGAGCCTATTATGAAGTTGGAGGTTGTTACTCCTGAAGAGAACATGGGTGACGTGATTGGTGACCTTAACAAGCGTCGTGGCCAGGTAGAAGGTATGGAATCTACCCGTTCTGGTGCTCGCATCGTGAAGGCCATGGTACCACTGGCAGAAATGTTCGGCTATGTGACAGACTTGCGTACCATTACCTCTGGACGTGCAACTTCTTCAATGACCTATGATCATCACGCTCCACTTTCCAAGAGTATTGCTGCTGCAGTGCTCGAAGAAGTGAAGGGACGTGTTGATTTGCTTTAAAACAAATGTGGAATATCCCCGGGTTAGCATATGACTCTTAATCTGCGGCTTCCACACATTATTAATATTATTAACTAAAAACTAAAAATGAGTCAGAAAATTAGAATTAAATTGAAATCTTACGACCACACTTTGGTTGACAAGTCAGCAGAGCGTATCGTAAAGACAGTGAAAGCAACAGGTGCTATCGTCAGTGGTCCTATTCCATTGCCAACTCACAAGCGTATTTTCACTGTAAACCGATCCACTTTCGTGAACAAGAAGTCACGCGAGCAGTTCCAGCTCTCTTCTTTCAAGAGACTGATTGACATCTATAGCTCTACAGCTAAGACCGTAGATGCATTGATGAAGCTGGAGTTACCTAGTGGTGTGGAAGTAGAAATCAAAGTGTAAGTTTTAAAAATTTAGAGAAATGCCAGGATTATTAGGAAAGAAAATCGGAATGACATCCGTTTTCAGTGCCGATGGTAAGAATGTACCATGCACTGTTATCGAAGCAGGTCCTTGTGTAGTTACTCAAGTTAAGACAGTAGAGAAAGATGGTTATGCTGCCATTCAGCTGGGTTTCCAGGATGCAACGGAGAAGCGTACAACCAAAGCTCTGATGGGTCATTTCAAGAAGGCTGGAGTAACTCCCAAGAAACACTTGGCCGAGTTCAAAGAATTTGAGACAGAGTTAAATCTGGGTGATACCGTAAGCGTAGAGCTGTTCGATGGAGCAGAGTTCGTTGATGTTATCGGTACTTCCAAAGGTAAAGGTTTCCAAGGTGTAGTAAAGAGACATCACTTCGGTGGTGTAGGTCAGGCTACACACGGACAGCACAACCGCGCCCGCAAACCGGGTTCTATCGGTGCTTGCTCATACCCTGCAAAGGTATTTAAGGGAATGCGTATGGGTGGCCAGATGGGTAACCAGCGCGTGACTGTTCAGAACCTGCGAGTATTAAAAGTGATTCCTGAGCACAACCTGCTTTTGATTAAGGGTTCTGTTCCAGGATGGAAAAATTCAATCGTTTTAATTGAGAAATAATGGAAGTTAACGTTTATAACATCAAAGGTGAAGACACCGGAAGAAAGATTGCGTTAAACGATTCTATCTTCGGAATTGAGCCCAATGACCATGCTATCTACATGGACGTGAAGCTGATCATGGCTAATAAGCGTCAGGGTACACATAAGTCAAAGGAAAGAAGTGAAGTAAGCCATTCTACTCGTAAGATTGGCCGTCAGAAAGGTGGTGGCGGTGCACGCCGTGGTGACTTGAACTCACCAGTACTTGTTGGTGGTGGTCGTGTTTTTGGTCCTACTCCAAGAGACTACTCTTTCAAATTGAATAAAAAAGTGAAAAGTCTGGCCCGTAAGTCAGCCCTCTCATATAAGGCTCAGAACAATGCTATTTTGGTAGTTGAAGATTTCAATTTTGAGGCTCCAAAGACCAAGGAATTTGTTGCAGTCTTAAATAATCTTAAAGTTCCTGATAAAAAGCTACTTTTAATTTTACCAGAAGCTAATAAAAACGTATATTTGTCGGCTCGTAATTTGCAGCGTGCAAACGTAGAGACAATCTCAGGTTTAAATACTTACAATGTATTGAACGCTGGGGTTGTTGTGTTTACTGAAAAGTCACTTTCTGCAATCGACAATATCTTAGTTTAATTAATAGTTAGGAGGCTTTAATAATGGCATATATCGTTAAACCGTTAGTAACAGAGAAGATGACGGCAGCTACCGAGAAGATGAGCAATCGTTTCGGTTTCATTGTTCGTCCAGAGGCTTCTAAGCTTGACATTAAGAAAGAGGTTGAGTCTTTGTATAAAGTGAATGTAGTGAGTGTAAACACCATGAATTATGACGGAAAGCAGAAGTCACGTTATACAAGAAGTGGTATTATCAGCGGTCGCACCAATAGATTCAAGAAAGCTATTGTGACCCTGAAGGAAGGTGAGACTATTGATTTTTATAGCAATATTTAATAGAAATGGCAGTACGTAAATTTAAGCCCACAACACCAGGGCAGAGACATAAGATTATTGGTACTTTCGAAGAAGTTACTGCACGAGTACCAGAGAAATCTCTCGTAGTTGGTAAGAGGTCAACAGGTGGACGTAACAATCAGGGTAAGATGACTATGCGCTACTTAGGTGGTGGCCATAAGAGAGCTTACCGTATTATCGACTTCAAGAGAAATAAAGATGGTGTTCCAGCAGTGGTTAAGACAATCGAATACGATCCAAACCGTTCGGCTCGTATTGCTTTGTTGTTCTACGCTGATGGTGAGAAGAGATATATTATTGCTCCCAATGGATTGCAAGTAGGTGCAAAATTGATGTCAGGCGCAGAGGCTGCTCCTGAGGTTGGTAACGCACTTCCATTGCAGAACATCCCTGTGGGTACTGTAATTCACAACATTGAGTTGCGTCCTGGTCAGGGTGCTGCATTGGTTCGCTCAGCAGGTAACTTTGCTCAGCTCACTTCGAGAGAAGGTGGCTACTGCGTAATTAAGTTGCCTTCAGGTGAACTTCGTAAGATCCTGTCAACCTGTAAGGCTACCATCGGTAGTGTAGGTAATTCAGATCATGGTCTGGAGAGCTCAGGTAAGGCAGGCCGTTCTCGTTGGTTGGGACGTCGTCCTCACAACCGTGGTGTCGTTATGAACCCAGTTGATCACCCAATGGGTGGTGGTGAAGGACGTGCTTCAGGTGGTCATCCACGCTCTCGTAAGGGTCTTTACTCTAAGGGCTTGAAGACTAGAGCTCCTAAGAAGCAGTCTAATAAGTATATTATTGAGAGAAGAAAGAAGTAACCTGATAAAATTGAGTAAATTATGAGTCGTTCATTAAAAAAAGGTCCGTATATCAACGTTAAACTTGAGAAGAAAGTGCTTGCTATGAATGAGTCTGGCAAGAAGGATGTTGTAAAGACTTGGGCCAGAGCTTCAATGATTTCGCCTGATTTTGTTGGGCATACAATTGCAGTTCACAACGGTAATAAATTTATTCCTGTTTATGTTACTGAAAACATGGTAGGTCACAAGTTGGGTGAATTTGCTCCTACTCGTACCTTCAAGGGTCATTCAGGTAATCGTAAATAATGGGATTCACTAGAATAATAAAAGTAGATATATAATGGGAGCAAGAAAGAAATTAGCGGCTGAAAAGATAAAAGAAGCCAAAAAGACCATGTATTTTGCTAAATTGCAAGATGTTCCTACTTCCCCAAGAAAGATGCGCCTTGTTGTGGACATGATCCGTGGCATGGAGGTAAACAGAGCGCTTGGTGTTTTGAAGTTCTCTTCAAAAGCACCTGCAGCAAGAGTTGAGAAATTGCTGCGCTCTGCGATTGCAAACTGGGAGGCTAAGAACGAGCGCAAGGCAGAAAATGGCGAGTTGTTTGTTACGGAAGTGTATGTTGATGGTGGCGCAACGCTCAAGAGAATGAGACCAGCTCCACAGGGTAGAGGATATAGAATCCGTAAGCGTTCTAACCATGTGACTTTGTTCGTTGGTGCTAAGAATAATAACGAAGATCAAAATTAAGTAAGATGGGACAAAAAGTTAATCCAATTAGCAATCGTTTAGGAATCGTAAGAGGTTGGGATTCCAATTGGTACGGTGGTAAGAACTTCGGAGATGCTCTGTTGGAAGACAGCAAGCTCCGCAAGTATCTGAACGTTCGTCTTGCTAAGGCCAGCGTTTCAAGAATCATTATCGAGCGTACACTGAAACTTGTGACTATCACTATTTGCACTGCACGTCCAGGCGTAGTGATCGGTAAGGGTGGTCAGGATGTTGATAAGTTGAAAGAGGAGTTGAAGAAGATTACCGACAAGGATATTCAGATTAATATTTTTGAAATCAAGCGTCCAGAACTCGATGCTGTGATTGTTGCAAATAACATTGCCCGCCAGGTGGAGGGTAAGATTGCATACCGTCGTGCCATTAAGATGGCAATCGCCAATACCATGCGTATGGGTGCTGAGGGTATTAAGGTGCAGATCTCTGGTCGTCTGAATGGTGCTGAAATGGCTCGTTCAGAGATGTATAAGGAAGGAAGAACCCCATTGCATACTTTCCGTGCAGACATTGACTACTGTCAGTGCGATGCACATACCAAGGTAGGTGTTCAGGGTGTAAAGGTTTGGATTTGCCGTGGTGAGGTATATGAGAAGCGTGATTTGGCACCAAACTTCAGCCAGACTAAGGAAAGTGGTCGTCCAGGAAATAGTAATGGCGGCAAGAACTTCAAAAGAAAGAAAAATAATCGCTAACAGATTTGATTTTTAGAAATTATGTTACAACCGAAAAGGACTAAATACAGAAGACCGCAAGACGGACGCGGAAGAAGAGGTAATGCTTATAGAGGCACTACGCTTGCGTTCGGCTCATTCGGTATCAAGGCTTTGCAGCCAAAATGGATTACTGCACAGCAGATTGAGGCTGCCCGTATCGCAGTGACTCGTTACATGCAGCGTGAAGGTCAGGTATGGCTCCGCATTTTCCCCGACAAACCTATTACTCGCAAGCCAGCTGACGTGCGTATGGGTAAAGGTAAAGGTGATCCTGCAGGATGGGTATGCCCAGTATATCCTGGTCGTATTCTGATTGAAATTGATGGTGTTCCTTTTGATGTTGCTAAAGAAGCTTTGCGCTTAGCTGCTCAGAAGTTCCCTATTACAACTAAGTTTGTAGTAAGACGTGATTACGATATTCAAAATCAATAATGCGTAAGAATTATGAAAATAGCAGAAATTAGAGAATTAACTACCAATGATTTGGTAGAGAGAATAGAGGCCGAGGTTGCCAATTATCATCAGTTGCTGTTGAATCACTCTATCTCTCCATTAGACAATCCTGCTGAAATCAAAAAATTACGCAGGACTATTGCGCGTATGAAGACCGTATTGCGCGAAAGAGAACTTAACAAATAATGATCAGCTCCATGGAAGAAAGAAATTTAAGAAAAGAAAGATCAGGTGTTGTCATCAGCAATAAGATGGATAAGTCTGTTGTTGTTGCTACTACTTTTAAGGAGAAGCACCCTTTATATGGTAAGTTTGTCAAGAAGACAAAGAAATACCATGCTCATGATGAAAATAATGAGTGTAATGTTGGAGATACCGTACGCATCATGGAAACTCGTCCGCTGAGCAAAACTAAGAGATGGAGAGTAGTTGAAATAATTGAAAAAGCTAAGTAATTATGATACAAGTAGAATCCAAACTTACAGTATGCGATAACAGCGGTGCGAAAGATTGCATTTGCATCCGTGTACTTGGTAGTACTGGTCGCCGTTACGCTTCACTTGGTGACATTATCGTGGTGGCTGTTCAGAATGTCATCCCATCAAGTGACCTGAAAAAAGGTGCAGTGTCTAAGGCTTTGATTGTTCGCACAAAGAAAGAAGTACGTCGTGCAGACGGCTCTTATATTCGTTTTGATGATAATGCATGTGTTCTGTTGAACAATGCAGGTGAGTTGAGAGGTAGCCGTATCTTTGGCCCAGTTGCACGTGAATTGCGCGCAGCAAACATGAAAGTGGTGTCACTCGCTCCTGAAGTACTTTAATCTATTAAAGTTTTAAGAAATGAGTAAATTACATATCAAGAAGAATGACACAGTCTATGTAAATGCCGGTGAAGATAAGGGCAAGACTGGTCGCGTTTTGAAGGTTCTTGTTGAGAAGAACCGTGCCATCGTTGAGGGCATCAATATGGTGTCTAAGAGCACTAAACCTAATGCTAAGAACCCACAGGGTGGTATTGTAAAGCAGGAAGCTCCGATACACATCTCTAACCTGAATGTAGTTGACCCTAAAACAGGTAAACCAACTCGCATTGGTCGTAGAATGGGTGAGAATGGCAAATTAGTACGTTACGCTAAAAAATCAGGAGAGGAGATTAAGTGATGAGTAATACTGCTAGACTTAAGAATGAATATAATGAGCGCATCGCTCCTGCGTTGAAGGCTCAGTTCCAGTACACTTCTTCTATGCAGGTTCCAGTACTTAAGAAGATTGTTGTTAATCAGGGCTTAGGTATTGCCGTTGCTGATAAGAAGATTATCGATGAAGCTATAGAGCAGCTTACTGCTATTACTGGTCAGAAAGCTGTGGCTACTATCTCAAAGAAGGACGTAGCTCAGTTCAAGCTCCGTAAGCAAATGCCTATCGGTGTGATGGTAACATTGCGTCGTGAAAGAATGTACGAATTCTTGGAGAGACTTGTTCGCGTGGCTCTTCCTCGTATCCGTGACTTCAAGGGTATTGAGAGCAAGTTTGATGGCCGTGGCAATTACACCCTCGGTATCGATGAGCAAATCATCTTCCCTGAAATCAATGTTGATGGCATCAGCCATATTTTGGGAATGAACATCACCTTCGTTACATCTGCCAAGACTGATGAGGAAGGTTACGCTCTGTTGAAGGAGTTTGGCTTACCATTTAAGAACGCTAAAAATAACTAAGAGATATGGCAAAAGAATCAATGAAAGCGCGTGAGGTACGTCGCGCCAAGTTAATCGCCAGATATGCTGAGAAAAGAGCTGCTCTGAAGGAAATAGTAAGAAAAGGCGAGCCTGCTGAAGCTTTTGAGGCTGCTCAGAAGTTGCAAGCTATTCCTAAGAATGCTAATCCTATTCGCCTTCACAATCGTTGCAAGCTTACTGGCCGTCCAAGAGGATATATGCGTCAGTTCGGCATTTCTAGAATCCAATTCCGTGAGATGGCTTCCAATGGCCTGATCCCAGGAGTTAAGAAAGCAAGCTGGTAAATTTATGTTTAAATATTGTCAGGGTAGTCCTGATTAATTTAATTAATTTTTTATATGACAGATCCAATTGCAGATTATTTGACAAGACTTCGCAATGCTATTCAGGCTAAGCACAGAGTAGTAGAAGTTCCTGCTTCAAATTTGAAGAAAGAGATCACAAAGATCCTTTTCGAGAAAGGCTACATTCTTAATTACAAGTTTGTAGAAGATGGTCCACAGGGTACAATTAAGGTAGCCCTGAAGTATGATCCGGTTAATAAGGTAAACGCGATTAAGTGCTTGAAGAGAGTTTCTTCTCCAGGTTTGCGTAAGTACACCGGTTATAAAGACATGCCAAGAGTAATCAATGGTTTAGGTATTGCAATTATCTCTACCTCTAAAGGTGTGATGACAGACAAGGAAGCTGCTGAGCTGAAGATTGGTGGTGAGGTATTATGTTATGTTTATTAATTAGGAGGATGTAACAATGTCAAGAATAGGAAAATTACCCGTTGTTATTCCCGCTGGTGTTTCAGTGGATTATAAAGATAACGTTATTACCGTTAAAGGTCCTAAAGGTGAGTTGAATCAGCAGATTAATCCTGCAATTAATCTTACGATGGAAGATGGTCACATCACTTTCGAGGAGAATATGGATGTGATGAATGACAATCCTAAGCAGCGTCATGCATATCATGGTTTGTACCGTGCTTTGGTACACAACATGGTGGTTGGTGTTTCTGAAGGTTATAAGGCAGAGTTGGAACTCGTTGGTGTTGGTTATCGTGCAAATAACCAAGGAAATCTGTTGGAACTTGTGTTGGGTTATACCCACAGCATTTTCATTCAGTTGCCTCCTGAGGTTAAGGTGGAGACTAAGACTGAGAGAAATAAGAACCCACGCATCATGTTGGAGTCATGCGACAAGCAGTTGCTTGGTCAAATTTGCTCAAAGATACGTTCTTTCCGTATGCCTGAACCATATAAGGGTAAGGGTGTATTGTTTGTTGGCGAAGTTATTCGCAGAAAGTCTGGTAAAGCAGCTGGTGCAAAATAATCTTTAAATTGATAATATTATGACAACAAAAATAGAAAGACGAATTAAGATTAAACACAGAATACGTAATAAGGTATCTGGCACTGCTGGTTGCCCACGTATGACTGTTTTTAGAAGTAATAAGCAGATTTATGTTCAGCTCATTGACGATCTGTCTGGCAATACTTTGGCTGCCGCTTCATCACTGGGTATGACTGAGAAGATGCCTAAGAAAGAGCAAGCTGCCAAGGTAGGTGAACTTATCGCGAAGAAGGCTCAGGAAGCAGGTATTACTTCTGTAGTTTTTGACCGTAATGGTTATTTGTATCATGGGAGAGTAAAGGAAGTAGCAGATGCTGCTCGTAACGGTGGACTTAAATTTTAATCATTATGGCAGGACAGATTAATAGAGTAAGAGTTTCTAGTGAAACTGAACTTAAGGATAGATTGGTAGCCATTAACCGCGTTACTAAGGTAACCAAGGGTGGTAGAACATTTAGCTTCTCTGCCATCGTGGTTGTAGGTAATGAAGATGGCGTGATTGGCTATGGTCTTGGTAAGGCAAGTGAAGTTACTGCCGCTATTGCCAAGGGTGTAGAGTCTGCAAAGAAGAATCTTACCAAGGTTCCTGTACTGAAGGGTACTGTTCCTCACGAGCAAACTGCCAAGTATGGTGGTGCAGAGGTTTTCATTAAGCCTGCTGCTCATGGTACTGGTGTGGTAGCTGGTGGTGCTATGCGTGCCGTACTCGAGAGCGTTGGTATCACTGACGTGCTTGCGAAGGCTAAGGGTTCATCAAACCCTCATAACTTGGTAAAGGCTACTATCCTTGCACTGAGTGAGATGCGTGATGCACGTACCATTGCTCAGAACAGAGGTATCAGTTTGGAAAAAGTATTTAAAGGATAAGGAGGTCATATATGGCAACTATTAAGATTAAACAAACAAAGAGTAGAATCGGTGCACCTGCTGTTCAGAGAAGAACATTGGATTCACTGGGTTTGAGAAAACTTAATCATGTGGTTGAGCATGAGGATAATCCTTCTATTCGTGGTATGGTAGAAAAGGTTAAGCACCTTGTAACTATCGTTGAGTAATTAATTTAGACTTTTAAAGAATTTAAATATGGACTTAAGTAATTTAAAACCTGCTGCTGGTTCGGTTCACTCAGAAAAGAGAATTGGCCGTGGTCCTGGTTCTGGTCTTGGAGGTACTTCTACCAGAGGTAGTAAGGGTGCTAAGTCACGCTCAGGATACAAGAAGAAAATCGGTTTTGAAGGTGGTCAGATGCCTCTTCAGCGCCGTGTTCCTAAGTTTGGCTTTAAGAACATCAACCGTGTTTCTTATAAGGCTATCAACTTAGAAACTGTTCAGGCATTGGCCGATGCAAAGAACTTGCAGACCGTTGGTATTAATGAACTTATTGCTGCTGGTTTCATCTCTTCAAAGCATCTCGTTAAGATCCTTAGCAAAGGTGAGTTGACAAGTGCTCTTGAGGTTCAGGCACATGCTTTCTCAAAGAAGGCTGAGGCTGCCATTGAAGCTGCTGGTGGTAAAGTTGTAAAACTCTAATTCAATGAGAAAAGCTATTGAAACATTAAAGAATATATGGAAGATTGAGGATCTCCGTCAAAGAATCCTCATTACCATATTGTTTGTGGCAATTTACCGTTTCGGTTCTTATGTCGTATTGCCAGGTATTAATCCTGCAATGCTGACACAATTGCGTCAACAAACCAGTGAAGGTCTTTTGGCCTTGTTGAACATGTTTTCTGGTGGTGCTTTTTCTAATGCTTCTATTTTTGCATTAGGTATTATGCCGTATATTTCTGCCTCCATCGTGATTCAGTTGTTGGGAATTGCACTTCCTTACTTCCAGAAGTTACAGCGTGAGGGAGAGAGCGGACGTAGAAAATTGAATCAGTACACTCGTTACTTGACAATTTTCATTCTGCTGGTACAGGCACCTTCATACTTGCTTAACCTGAGATATCAGTCTGGTGGTTCCTTAAATGCTTCTTTAGATTGGACTCTGTTTATGTTTACTTCTACTATCATCTTGGCTGCAGGAAGTATGTTTATTCTGTGGTTGGGTGAGAGAATTACTGACAAAGGTATTGGCAACGGTATCTCTTTGATCATTATGATTGGTATTATCGCCCGTCTTCCTCAGGCTCTGTTCCAGGAAATCGTTTCCCGTACAACTGAGCGTACAGGTGGTCTGGTAATGTTCCTCATTGAGATTATCGTACTGCTGATTGTGGTTGCTTTGGCTATCCTTCTTGTGCAGGGTGTACGTAAGGTTCCTGTACAGTATGCTAAGAAGATTGTGGGCAACAAGCAATATGGTGGCGCCCGTCAATACATTCCTTTGAAGGTTAATGCGGCTAATGTGATGCCTATCATTTTTGCTCAGGCTATCATGTTCATCCCTATCTCTCTCATCGGATTCACTGACATGCAGAACTCAAGTAGCTTTATGCAAGCTTTTACCGACTCAAGGAGTTTCTGGTATAACTTTGTATTTGCTATTTTGTGTATTGTATTTACCTATTTCTATACTGCAATTACTATCAATCCACAGCAGATGGCTGAAGATATGAAGAGGAATAACGGTTTCATACCAGGTGTGAAGCCTGGTAAGGCTACTGCAGACTATATCGATGAGATTATGTCTCGCATCACCCTTCCTGGAGCCCTGTTCCTTACTTTCGTAGCTATCATGCCAGCATTTGCCAGTGTATTCGGCGTACAGACTGAGTTCTCTCAGTTCTTTGGCGGAACCTCACTGCTGATCCTTGTTGGTGTGGTATTGGATACGCTTCAGCAGGTAGAAAGTCACTTGTTGATGCGCCATTACGACGGTTTGCTGCAATCAGGCCGCATCAAAGGGCGTACAGGTGGTATAGCTGCTTATTAAGCACAGGAATGAATGATATTTCTTAAGACTGAAGATGAAATAGAACTGCTGCGTAAAAGTAACCTCTTGGTTGGAAAGACTCTGGCAGAAATCGCTAAGGTCATACAACCGGGAGTTACCACCGCAGAACTTGATAAAGTAGCCGAGGAGTTTATTAGAGATAATGGCGCTGAACCTACTTTTAAGGGTTATCCTAATCCGTATGGAGGTGTTCCTTTTCCTGCTTCTGTTTGTACTTCTGTTAATGGACAGGTGGTACATGGAATTCCAGGAAATGTAGTATTGAAAGACGGAGATATAGTTTCAGTTGATTGTGGAGTAAAAAAGAACGACTTTTGCGGAGATTCAGCCTATACGTTTTGTGTAGGCGAAGTGGCAGAAGAAGTCCGAAATCTACTGGAGGTAACAAAGAAAGCCCTCTATCTGGGGATAGAGGAAGCCGTAGAAGGCCGACGCATTGGAGATATAGGTTATGTGATCCAGCAATATTGCGAATCATTTAACTATGGAGTGGTGAGAGAGTTTGCCGGACACGGTATCGGAAAGGACATGCATGAAGATCCCTTCGTTCCCAACTTTGGGAAAAGAGGAACAGGAGAGATGTTGAAGAGTGGGATGTGCATAGCCATAGAGCCGATGATTACTTTAGGAAACCGTCAGGTAGTTTTAGAGAATGACGATTGGACCGTCAGAACAAAAGATCACAGCATGGCTGCTCACTTTGAGCATAGCATAGCCATCAGGTCGGGAAAAGCTGATATTTTATCGTCGTTTGAGTATGTGGAAGAAGTTTTAAGAAAGAACTAATATTTTATTTATGGCAAAGCAGTCTGCAATAGAACAAGATGGTGTTATAGTCGAGGCATTGTCGAATGCAATGTTTCGAGTTGAACTTGAAAACGGACATGAGATAACTGCCCATATCTCTGGTAAGATGAGGATGCATTACATCAAGATTCTCCCAGGTGATAGAGTGAAGGTAGAAATGTCTCCCTATGATTTAACAAAAGGTAGAATTTCATTTAGATATAAATAAAAAGAGATATGAAAGTACGAGTTTCACTTAAGAAGCGCACCCCAGAGTGCAAGATTGTACGTCGTCGCGGCACTCTGTATGTTATTAACAAGAAAAATCCCAAGTTTAAATTGCGTCAGGGATAATATTATTATTTTTGCATAAAATAATTTAGTATATGGCAATAAGAATAGTTGGTGTAGATTTGCCTCAGGATAAGAGAGGCGAGATTGCGTTAACCTATATCTTCGGTATAGGTCGCAGTAGTTCAGGTAAGATACTTGACAAGGCAGGTGTCGACAGAGACCTGAAGGTTAAGGACTGGACTGATGATCAGGCTGCAAAGATTCGTGAGATCATTGGAGCTGAATACAAGGTTGAGGGTGACCTCCGCTCTGAAGTTCAGATGAATATCAAACGACTGATGGATATCGGTTGCTATCGTGGTGTACGTCATCGTATTGGTCTGCCAGTACGTGGCCAGAGCACTAAGAACAATGCCCGTACTCGTAAGGGTAGAAAGAAGACAGTTGCAAATAAGAAGAAAGCTACTAAATAATAATTGTTAATATGGCAAAAAAGACAGTTGCAGCAAAAAAGAGAGTTGTTAAGGTTGATGCAGTAGGACAGTTGCATGTTCACTCTTCATTCAACAACATCATTGTTTCCCTGGCCAATAGCGAAGGCCAGATCATTTCCTGGTCATCAGCCGGAAAGATGGGATTTAGAGGCTCAAAGAAAAACACTCCTTATGCAGCCCAGATGGCAGCAGAGGATTGTGCTAAAGTCGCTTACGACTTGGGTCTGAGAAAAGTCAAAGCTTATGTAAAGGGTCCAGGTAATGGACGCGAGTCTGCTATCCGCAGTATCCACGGTGCTGGTATTGAAGTAACTGAGATCGTTGACGTTACTCCACTTCCACACAATGGTTGCCGTCCTCCAAAGAGACGTAGAGTTTAATTGAGCAACAAACAAGTTCATGAATTAACAATTAAAAATAGAAGAAAATGGCTAGATATACTGGACCAAAATCAAGAATTGCCCGTAAATTTGGAGAGGCTATCTTCGGACCTGACAAAGTGCTGTCAAACAAGAATTATCCTCCGGGCTCACAGGGCAATAGCAGAAAGAGAAAGTCTTCAGAGTACGGCGTACAGCTCCGTGAGAAGCAGAAAGCTAAATATACCTATGGCGTTTTAGAGAAGCAGTTCTCTAATCTTTTCAAGAAAGCCGCTTCACGTAAGGGTATTACCGGTGAGGTGCTGCTTCAGTTGCTTGAACAGCGTCTTGATAATATAGTTTATCGTTTGGGTATTGCTAAGACACGTGCTGCTGCACGTCAGATGGTAAGTCACAAGCATGTTACTGTAGATGGTGAGGTAGTGAATATTCCATCATATTCAGTAAAGCCAGGTCAGGTAGTTGGCGTTCGTGAGCGTTCAAAGTCTCTCGAGGTAGTTGCCGATGCATTGGCTGGATTCAACCACAGCAAGTATCCATGGTTAGAGTGGGATGAGAACTCTAAGACTGGTAAACTGTTACATGTTCCTGAAAGAGCCGATATTCCTGAGAATATCAAAGAGCATTTGATCGTTGAGTTGTATTCTAAATAAAAAATAATAGATGTCGATATTAGCATTTCAAAAACCCGATAAAGTCGTAATGGTAGAAGCAGATGCTACTTACGGCAAGTTTGAGTTCCGCCCATTGGAGCCAGGCTTTGGTATTACCATCGGTAATGCACTCCGCCGCATCCTGCTCTCTTCATTAGAAGGCTATGCTATTACCACTATTCACATAGATGGTGTAGAACATGAATTCGCCAGTGTTCCAGGCGTGATGGAAGATGTGACCAACATTATCCTGAACCTGAAGCAAGTGCGATTTAGGCAGACAGTCGAGGAGTTCGAATCAGAGAAAGTTTCTATCTCTATTGAGAACGCTACAGAGTTTCTGGCCGGCGACATAGGTAAATATCTGACTGGATTTGAAGTGTTAAATCCTGATCTGGTTATTTGTCATTTAGATGAAAAAGCAACCATGCAGATAGATCTTACCATTAACAAGGGACGTGGCTATACGCCAGCAGATGATAACCGTCTATACTGCACCGATGTTAATGTGTTGCCTATCGACTCTATCTATACTCCGATACGTAATGTCAAGTACACCATCGAGCCTTATCGCGTGGAGCAGAAGACCGACTATGATAAGCTGGTGCTTGAGATTACTACCGATGGTTCCATACATCCGAAGGATGCTTTGAAAGAAGCAGCAAAGATTCTTATCTATCACTTCATGTTGTTCTCTGACGAGAAGATTACGCTGGAGGCTAGTGATGTGGAAGGTAATGAAGAATTTGATGAGGAAGTACTGCACATGCGTCAGTTGCTTAAGACCAAGCTCGTTGATATGGACCTCTCCGTACGCGCCCTCAATTGCTTGAAGGCTGCCGATGTAGAGACCCTTGGCGACTTGGTACAATACAACAAGAACGACCTGCTCAAGTTCCGCAACTTCGGCAAGAAATCGCTCACCGAGCTTGATGATTTGCTCGCGAGTCTGAATCTACAGTTTGGAATGGATATTACAAGATATAAATTAGATAAAGAATAAGAATGAGACATAATAAGAAATTCAATCATCTCGGTCGTACTGCTTCTCACAGAAACGCTATGCTGTCAAACATGGCAGTTTCTCTGATCAAGCACAAAAGAATCACTACGACCGTCGAGAAGGCCAAGGCTTTGAAAAAGTTCGTTGAGCCTCTTCTCACCAAGTCAAAGAATGACACCACTAACTCTCGTCGCGTAGTGTTCAGCTACCTCAAGGACAAGTATGCCATTACTGAGCTCTTCAAGGAGATCTCTGTGAAGATTGCTGACCGTCCAGGTGGTTACACCCGCATCATCAAGACTGGCCATCGTCTGGGTGACAACGCTTCTATGTGCTTCATCGAGCTTGTTGACTATGATGACAACATGGCTAAGGAGAAGGTGGCAAAGAAGTCTACACGCACTCGTCGTTCTAAGAAAACTGCTGCATCTGTTGCTGAGGAAGCACCAGTTGCACAGGAAGCTCAAGCTGAAGAAGCTAAAGCAGAATAATTGCCAACTATTCATTTATGATAAAGTCGCTCCAAGTGATTGGGGCGACTTTTTGTTTAGTATATAATTTGATGCAGAAGAATAATTCTTTACCTTTGTATTCAGGATAGGTTTTCTTTTAATTCTAAATCTTAAAATAATGAGAAAAATACAATTTGTTTTGGCTTTAGCACTTTGTTTCCTCATGATCGGAAAGCTTCAGGCACAGAGTGCAAGTAAGGTGTTCGATGCATTGACCATCAAGAGCAGCATTCTTGGTGAGGATCGTAAGTTTGCTGTCTATTTACCTGCTGGTTATGAAGATTCACAACGAAGTTATCCCATTCTCTACCTGCTTCATCCTGCAGGGCCACGAGGAACTGAACCTAATCAGCAGGCATGGATCTACTATGGCGAACTGAAGCAGTATTTAGACAAGGCAATTGCAGCTGGAGAGATTACACCAATGGTGGTGGTGACTCCAGATGCCAATTTCGGTACTATCCGTCGTAGCTACTATAACGATGCTGATGGTAAGTTCAACTTCGAGGACTTCTTCTTCAAGGAGTTCATGCCTTATGTGGAAAAGACATATCGCGTGCGTACAGACAAAAATAGTCGTGCCATTGCAGGCGCTTCTGCAGGCGGTGGCGGTGCCATCTACTATGCACTCCACCACCCCGAGTTGTTTAGTGTGTGTTGTGGACTCAGTGCTGCCGTACGTGAATGGCAGGATGCCAATATGCAGAATCGCTATCCAGATGTGAGCGAGAGCAAACTGAAAGAATGGTTCAAAACCTATGATGTGTTTAATATCATTCGCAATATGCCAGATAATGAAAAGAATCAGTTTAAGTTCTACATGACTTGTGGTGACGATGATGCCTTATCAGTGAACAATGCCGCTCTTCATGATGTAATGAACAAGGTTGGCTTTAAGCATGAGTTCCGTATTAAGGATGGCGCACACGACTGGAAATACTGGCGTAAGATTTTGCCAGATTTCATGACATATATATCAGACACATTCAGACAATAGGGTTATCCTATTCCCCATAGTTTTTTTTCCTAACTAGAGAAATATTTTTTCCTAGTTAGGAAAAATTATTTTCCTCGTGAGGGAGTAAAATTTTCTTCGTGTAGCATTTTACACCCTCGATTTTACTCTTCACACTTCACAAACAGCATGCAATTATTTGTGAGTCAGGGAGTAATGAGTGTGAAGTGTGCGTGCGAACACTTCACAGCACTTCACAAGTGTGTGAAATGTTGTGAAGAGTCATTTGCAACACTTCACGCTTGTTACTAATTGAAAGTCATTCGTTTAAGTGCCTTCTGTGAAGTGTGAAGGGTATTTCTGAGACATGCAGTTTGCTATAAACTACCAACCTGTCTAGTATGGCATGTTCTATGAAAGAAAGATTGTGCATCCGATTTCTTGGTTGCAATCCTTTTTTTATCTAATTTTACACCCGAGATTAGAAAAGAAGGATTTATGAAAAGATTTTGCTTGATAGGATTGCTCGCTATTCTGCTTAGCCCATGCTATGCACAGCAGATTATTTTCTCTTCCTTAAGTGATTTGTTGGCACAGAAGGGTGACACTGTGACTACACTTGCAGTGGAAAAGCGTAGTATCAATAATCTCTATATGAGCAATGGAGCCGACTATCGCATCACTTCTGAGGAGAACTCCGGACTTAGTAAATTCATCAAGGATAGGGCTTATGCGGTACGTATGGATGCTGATTTGTATGTGAATTGCAAGTTCATACATTATAATCATTACCATTTTGGCAACTGGTATGCTCGTGCTCACAGAGTGAACGGACGTATCTTCTTTTATGCCCAACCTTATGGGCAACGGGCATCAAGTAACTTGAGAAGTGAGAGTACTACCAGATTGGCAGGTTCCGTTGGAGATGCCATTGCTGCCAGTGGATTGGTTAGGGAACGCGTATGCTATGTGATCAATGAGGAAACTGGAAGGGCAGAGCTGGTCACCACAGAGTTTATGTGTGATATGTTGGCAGATGCTCCAGAATTATTGGCATCATACAAGGCTGAAGAGAGTGAGAGTGCTGATGTGGTAGAAAAGTATCTGATGCAACTTCAAAAATAAGGGATAGATAGTGGCATTGCATTCTTCTAAATATTCAAACAGACAGGAGTTGCGCAATCGCATTGTGGAGGTCTCGATGGAGCAGTTTTCATCGAAAGGCATCAAGAATGTGACGATGGACCACATCTCTTCCTTATTGGGCATTTCCAAGCGTACACTGTATGAGATCTTTCCAGACAAGGAAACACTGCTGGTGTGTGGTATGGAGTTGTCGGAGATTAAGGCGCAGGAATACCTGAAAACGGTGCTTGAATCTTCCAAGAATGTGATGGAGATGGTGTTACATGTCTATCAGAATACCATCACGCGTTTCCAGTCATTGAATCCTTCTTTCTTACAAGAGATCACGAAATATCCTAAAGCTTACCAGTTATATCTAGATAACAGGGAAGCATCTTCTGAACGTGCTTATCAGTTCTTCCAAGAGGGAGTGAGCCAAGGACTCTTCCGGTCGGATGTCAATTTCGTGATAGTCAGGGCATTGATACGCGGACAGTTCAATTTGCTTCTACATTCTGATATCTACCGTTCATACTCATTCTTGGAAGTGTTGGAAGCAATTATTTTTACTTTCTTGAGAGGCATTTGTACAGAAAAAGGCGCTCGGATACTCGATGATTTTATAGAAGAGCGCAGGAATGCACGAAAGGAGTGATACTCAAGATGGAGGAAGATAAGAATAGATTGAATAATGTGGGATGTTTGATGCTGCTGGTGATAGCAGCATTATTGTTACTCCATTTCCTACCTAAGATACAAATTGGGGAGCGTTCGTTGAGAAAGGTGGATATCCTCGCTGATGTGATGAAAAAGCCTGCAGCAACAGAGGTGGATTCCATTTCCATCGACAGTCTTCTCCCTCCACCTCCTAAGCCTGTCTTTGTGGATACATGTAAGACGGGCATTACTTGCATAGAGGATTATGGGGATTCTACGCTGAGGGGCATGACTCCTTTTTATCGTGCCATTGATGAATCGGCACTTCGTCCAAGGCCTATTCGTATAGCTTACTTTGGCGATTCTTTCATAGAGGGAGATATCATGACTGTGGATCTTCGCCAGTTGCTCCAAGAGACTTACGGTGGACATGGAGTGGGTTATGTGTCAATTTCCTCTGCGATCAGTGGGTATCGCAATTCCGTTCGACATAGAGCATCGGGATGGAGTAATCATGCACTGACAGATTCGGTCTATTTTAATCGTAGGTTTCAAGATATTTCCAATCATTATTTCTTTGCTCGTGAAGAGGCAACGGTGGATTTGACGGGTACTCAGCAGTATGCACGATTGGATACCTGTCAGCAATCTTCTTTATTTTTTGTAAGTAAGGATACCGTAACCATTTCTGCATCCATCAATGGCAGATGGGTTAAGACGCAGACATACGATTCTATCGGGCACTTGTCTGCCATGCATGTTGAGGGACGTATTGGAAGGGTGCGCTGGAATGTTCAACAGGCAGATTCTTCCTTGTTCTATGGGGTAACGATGGATGATACGGTAGGCATAGCACTGGATAATTTCTCCTTACGTGGATCTGCAGGATTGAATATCCGCTCTGTGCCTATGGCCATTCTTCGACAGTATGCACAATTGCGGCCTTACGACCTTATTGTTCTGCAATATGGCGTGAATGTGGCAACGAAACGTGGAGTGGATTACTCTAGCTATGTTCAAGGAATGAAAACGGTGATCCAGCACTTGAAGGATGCTTTCCCTGATGCGGGAATCTTGATAATTGGTGTGGCCGATCGTGACTATGTGAATGATGAAGGAGAGATTCTGACGATGCCTGGTATCAGGAATCTTGTACGTTTCCAACAGCAATTGGCGATTGATGAAGGGGTGGCTTTCTGGAATATGTTTGAGGCGATGGGAGGCAACGAGAGTATGAAGGCGTTGGTGGAACAACGACCTGCTTTGGCTGCCCTTGATTATACACACCTGAATTTCAGGGGCGGAAAATATCTGGCAACTTTGTTGTTTGATGCTATTCAGTATGGCAAGGAACGCTATGACAGAAGGAGGGCGTATGAGGAGTAGTTGGATAGGATTATGGCTGCTACTGATACCTGCATGGATAAGTGCGCAAGACCAGATACCACAGATGGCTAAGGCAGAGAGTCTGTTTAGTACTGTGGATTCACTGAAACGCTATGGGTATATTGCCGAGCCAGTGGCATTGACTGATTTCCCTCTGCCTGCCAATTTTAGGAATGTACATGAGAATGTGGTCTTAGATCCAAACAATGCATTGGCACCATTCTGGCAGAAACTGGCAGAGAGTACCTCTCAATTGGCTACTGATTCCGTACGTATCGTGCATGTGGGCGACAGTCATGTGCGAGGTCATGTGTTCCCATTGACTGCTGGTGAGGTGCTGCATCAGGCTTTTGATAGGTTGAGCTACGTGGATGATGGTATTAATGGGGCAACCTGTCTTACCTTTAGCACTCCCGAAAGGATAAGGGAGATTGTAGAGATGCAGCCCGATATGTTGATTATCTCCTTTGGTACCAATGAGAGTCATGGAAAAGGATATAATGAGAGCAGGCATTATGTGCAGATGACGGATTTTTTGCAAATGCTTCGTTCTTCCTTGTCAGATACACCGATCTTGTTGACCACCCCTCCTGGTTCTTACGAGCGTGGAGGTACTCGTAGGCGTCGTACTTACACCATTAACCCTCGCACCAAGTTGGCAGTGCAGAATATTCTGAAGTTCGCAGACGAGCATCAGTTGGCTGTTTGGAATCTCTATGAAATATTTGGAGGGGCAGAGCGGGCTTGCCTGAATTGGAATGGGGCAGAACTGATGCGCCCAGATCATGTGCATTATTTACCTGAAGGTTATGCCTTGCAAGGACAGTGGCTTTCACAAGCCATCATAAAAGCTTACAATGCCTATGTGGAGTCAAATTGAAGAACAGTTGGTTTATAACCCACAGGCTCCAATGATATTTAGCAGTGGCGTTTTCTTGTGGTTGTTTGCTGCATTCATTGTAGTTTACTTACTGTTGCAGCGAAAGACCACAGCCCGCTTGCTTTTCGTGACTGCGTTCTCTTATTATTTCTATTATAAGAGTAGTGGTACATATTTCTTCTTATTGGCTATAGTCACGGTATGCGATTTCTTGATAGCGCATTTCATGGATAAGGTCACTGCTCCTTGGAAACGAAAGCTATTGGTAACTCTGAGTCTATGCGTGAACTTGGGATTGCTTTGCTATTTCAAGTATACCAATTTCCTGGGTTCCGTGATTGTGTCCTTCACTGGAGGTACTTTCACAGCCTTAGATATTTTCCTGCCTGTAGGTATTTCGTTCTTTACTTTCCAGTCGCTGAGCTATACCATTGATGTCTATCGTCGCCAGATCGTACCGTTGACCAACTTACTGGATTATGCGTTTTATGTGTCGTTCTTCCCGCAGTTGGTGGCTGGTCCTATCGTTCGTGCGCGTGATTTCATCCCACAGATTCGGAAGCCTCTTTATGTGAGCCGTGAAATGTTCGGACGTGCAGTGTTCCTTATTGCTGGTGGATTGTTCAAGAAGGCAGTGATATCCGATTATATTAGTGTGAATTTTGTTGATAGGGTTTTCGATGCTCCTACGCTCTATTCTGGCATTGAGAATCTGATGGCAGTTTATGGTTATGCCTTGCAGATTTATTGTGATTTTTCGGGTTATAGTGACATGGCTATTGGTATTGCTCTTCTTTTGGGCTTCCGTTTTAACATCAACTTCAATTCTCCTTATAAATCTGCTTCTGTAACGGAGTTTTGGAGACGTTGGCATATCTCGCTTTCTAGTTGGTTACGCGATTATCTCTATATCTCACTTGGTGGAAATAGGAAGGGAAAGATTCGTCAGTACATCAATCTGATTATTACCATGTTCCTTGGTGGACTATGGCATGGGGCAGCTTGGAATTTCGTGTTTTGGGGATTGCTTCATGGAGTAGCACTGGCTTGTCATAAATTCACCCGTTCAGTTTTAGGACGTGATAAGACATATCAAAGCACGGGCTTTAGGCGCTTCTTAGCTGTAATTGTCACGTTCCACTTTGTTTGCCTTTGCTGGATATTCTTCCGTGCGTCTGATTTTTCTACGGCAATGGCTGTACTTGGCCAGATTGGAACGGATTTCCACGCTTCACTCTTTATGCAACTTATTGCAGGGTATAAAGGTGTGTTCTTCCTCGAGCTGTTAGGTTATATTCTTCATTTCATTCCTGAGAAGTTGGATGCTGCAACTTCTCGTTGCGTCATCCGTATGCCTCTTGTATTTCAAGCGTTGCTTCTCGTTGCGGTAATATATGTGGTGATACAGGTAAAGACTGCAGGTATTCAGCCTTTTATCTATTTCCAGTTCTGATTTTTTGAACATCTCAAATAAAAACCTTACTTTTGCCGTGCTTAAATAGAAAAGACGATGATGACAGTTGTGCCAACAAAGGTGTACCAATGGTTTGCATTGCGCGTAACTTATTCCCGTGAACTCAAAGTGCAGGAGTTCTTGGAAGCTGAAGGTGTGCAGACCTTTATTCCGATGCATGAGGATGTGGTATTACGCAGAGGCAAACGTACGAAGGTGAGAGTTCCTATTGTACACAATTTGATTTTTGTCTATTCCACGCGTGAGATTCTGAATAACTATAAGCAAACGTCAGCTTTGGGGAGCCAACTGCGGTACATGATGAATAGAGAAACACACCAACCCATTGTGATTCCTGAGAAACAAATGGAGGATTTCATGGCAGTTGCAGGGGGAGAGGATGCTCTCTATGTCAATGCGGAGGAAGTGCGTCTAAAGAAAGGCGACCGTGTGCGTATCAATAGTGGGGTATGGCAAGGTGTTGAAGGACGCTTTATTCGATTGAAAGGTGGTATGCGTGTAGTCGTAGAGATTGTAGGTCTGATGGCAGTTGCTACAGTCACTCTTCCACCTGCAATGGTGGATAAACTGCCCTCTATTATATAATATAATAAGGTATCCATTCGCTTATTTGGGTATTATTTTTACTTTTTTGCATATTTTCTTAAAAATTCCGGTAAAAATATTTTGTGGTTGTCTAAAAAGTGCTTACCTTTGCACCCGCTTTCCGAGAGTAACGGGAAGCGCGTCCAATAAAATGCTTACAATGA
>JAGCFP010000092.1 GCA_017650045.1 Bacteroidaceae bacterium
CCTCAAGTTCCAGCAGAACCACTGCAGCAAGTGGAAGCACGCCTACCTACCATAAGATCAGGTCGGGTGAAACACTCTCTACCATTGCTGCACGCTATGGAACGACTGTTGCAAAGCTTCGCAGTCTGAATGGTATCTCTGGTTCCAGAATCACTGCGGGCAAAAACCTAAGAGTAAAATAGTGTCTTTTTGGAACTTTTTATGTATCTTTGTGTGAAGCATTAATCACAGTTACGATGGAAGACCTTAACGAACATAAGGGAATGACAGATGATGAGATGATACAGCAAACTTTTGAAGGGTTGCTGAATGATTATCTTGCCTCTAACCATCGTAAACGTGTAGAAATCATCACGAAGGCCTTTAACTTTGCCAATCAAGCCCATCGTGGTGTGAAACGCCTCTCGGGCGAACCTTACATCATGCACCCTCTGGCTGTTGCCAAGATTGTGTGTAATGAGATAGGGTTGGGTTCCACATCCATCTGTGCAGCCTTGCTTCACGATGTTGTGGAAGATACAGATTATACAACTGAAGACATTGAAAATCTTTTCGGAGCAAAGATTGCGCAAATCGTTGACGGACTAACTAAGATTTCTGGAGGTATTTTTGGCGACCATGCTTCTGCTCAAGCAGAAAACTTCAAGAAGTTGTTGCTTACCATGTCGAGCGATATCCGTGTGATTCTCATTAAGATCGCCGATCGTCTTCACAACATGCGTACGCTGGCTTCTCAAGCACCTAACAAGCAATATAAAATAGCAGGAGAAACACTTTACCTCTATGCTCCCCTCGCCTATCGCTTGGGATTGAACAAGATAAAGTCTGAACTTGAGGATTTGAGTTTCAAATATGAGCATCCAGAAGAATACAATGCCATAAAGAAGAAACTTGAAGCCACTGCCTCTGAACGTGACAAGGTATTCCAGGAATTTACAGCACCTATCCGCCAAGCACTCGACAAGATGGGGCTGAAATACCGTATCATGGCTCGTGTAAAGACGGTCTATTCCATCTGGAGTAAAATGCAACTGAAACATGTGCCTTTTGAAGAAGTCTTCGACATTCTGGCAGTGCGTATCATTTTTGAGCCTAAAAGCAAGGAAGAAGAGTTGAACGACTGTTTCGACATCTATGTATCTATTTCCAAGATTTACAAAGCACATCCAGACCGCATACGCGACTGGGTAAGTCATCCGAAATCCAATGGTTATCAGGCATTGCACGTTACTTTAATGGCCAATAACGGACAATGGATTGAATTACAGATCAGAAGCGAGCGCATGAACGACATTGCAGAACAAGGTTTTGCCGCCCATTGGAAATACAAGGAAGGAACCATCGGAGAAGATGAGGGAGAATTGGAGAAATGGCTGAACACCATTAAAGAGATACTGGATGACCCTCAACCAGATGCCATCGACTTTCTGGACACTATTAAACTGAACCTTTTTGCACAAGAGATATTTGTGTTCACTCCTAAAGGAGAGATAAAAACCTTACCTCAGAACTCCACAGCCTTAGATTTTGCATTCTCCTTACATACGGAGATTGGTTGTCATTGTATTGGGGCTAAGGTAAACCATAAGCTGGTCCCACTCAGTCACAAGTTGCAAAGTGGCGACCAAGTGGAGGTGCTGACATCAAGGTCACAACGTGTCCAATCAGAATGGTTGAGCATTGCTGCGACTGCTAAAGCCCGTAATAAAATTGCCTCGATTCTTCGAAAAGAGACGAAAGCCCTTCAAGCACAAGGTGTTAAAATCCTGAATGATCTGCTTAAGTCAGAAAACATGCATGCCGATGAAGCATTGATAGGGAAATTGGCACAATTACACAATAAGACTCCTGAAGTTTTCCTCACAGAAATAGGGTCCAAGAAATTAGTCTTGGGTGAAAATGATTTGTATGAGTTGAGAGGAAAACAAAACTCCGGATGGAAAAAATACCTCAAAATACCATTTATCAAAGGAGACAAAGGAGACAAACAAGACAAAAACAGTAAACCACAACCAGATTCACAGCAAGAAAAAGAGAAAATCAATACCAAGCAAATCATCAAGCTTGACGAAGAGGCTATTCAGAGTAAGTATAAGATGGCAGATTGCTGCCATCCAATCCCTGGAGATGATGTGTTAGGATATATAGACGATAACAGAAACGTTATCATTCACAAACGTCAATGTCCTGTTGCCATGAAACTGAAAAGCAGTTATGGCAGAAGAATTCTTGCCACTCAATGGGATACGCACAGAAAACTTTCTTTCATTGTGACATTGCACATTGAAGGAGTGGATTGCTTAGGACTGGTTAATGACGTTACCCAGATTATTTCTCGTCAATTCAATGTAAACATCCATAAGTTGTCCATAGAAACCAACGAAGGCATCTTTCATGGAGACATTCAATTATACGCCTACGACGTTCAGGATGTTCAGACCATCATCAATGGCTTGAAGAAGATCAAGAACATCAAGAACATTATTAGGGAGTAGGCTCAGAAATGGAAGCAATATTATCCTTTAATTCATCCACCTGCTGATAAGTAAAAGCGTCTAACGCATCACGCATCTGAACAAGTTTCTGTCTGATTCCACGTAGGCGTTCCACAACTTCAGCATCTTTAGAAGCAGCCTCCTTATTCTTACTCAAGCGCTTTCGAACACCTTCTATTGTCATTCCACGCTCTTTCAGCAAATGCTGGATTAGCTTGACCATTTCAAGATCCTCCTTAGAGTATTGACGTATGTTACGCCCTGCCTTCTTTGGCTTCAATTGAGGAATCTCTCTTTCCCAATAACGCAGTGTCGTTTCAGTTATTCCACACATCTGGGATACTTCCCCTATGGAGTAGTAAAGTTTTAAATCATTTGTTGAGTTCAGCATCTTCTTAGAATATTATATATTAGGTGTGTTGCAAAAATAATAATTTCATCTTATCTTTGCACAGTTTTTTTAAGAAAAAGTTTTACTATGATGACTGCTAACGAAATACGCGAATCATTTAAGAAGTTTTTCGAGTCAAAAGGCCATCTTATTGTGCCTTCTGC
>JAGCFP010000093.1 GCA_017650045.1 Bacteroidaceae bacterium
GTAAACTCTTTCAGTACAAGACATCCTGCTGTTACAGTTATAACAGATTACAGTTTTATTATTGCTGTATATATTCGCTTGAGACACGTTCCTGCCTTTTTTTGTTTTTTCTTACGTGGTATACTTTTGAATTATTATAGTGGTATACTTTTACATTATCATTTACAACCAAAAAATATATAAATAATATTGTAAAATGATGTATTTCTAAACAAAAAATCTGAAATTACTAATAGATTATTCTAGGAAAGAAATCTATTTTGGTATTTCTTGTGGTCGCAATTTGCAACCGCAAAGTTTTCTTTATCTAGATACATTTAGCTCCGATAGAAATTGTATGGGTTCCCTTCGTGCTACCCTGTTTCAGGGGAGGGAACTTTCCTCCCCTCTTCGCTGTGAAGCGCAGAAGGGTTTGCTATTTTATTCCCCATACTCCACAAAGTGCCTGTCATAGCTTAGGGCTCCAAAGATGCCCCAACCACCTTCGACGTTTCCATAAATCTGCACAGGCTCTGCATAGGCATCACTGGCAGTAACTCGATAAAGTTGCATAGACTTCAGGTAGTAATAGAGTTCAGGGCTGATAGCCTGTAGTTCTACCATGACACGAGGAGGCAGTGGCGGGTTCTCCTCTTTGGCATTTGAGGTAATGAGTCCTAAACCCTTACCATTGTAGGGCACTTTTGGACTGTCTACAGTAAAGGTATAATTACTTCCCTTCATCAATGTATTGTCGAACACATCAGAGAAGAAAGCTGGCCAGCCACCAAAATTCGTTGTCAGACGACTGTCTACAAACAATTCATCTGACGAGAAATAGATATCCTGCATCAAGTAGTACACCTCTACCTTCACACTGCCCTGATTATGAATAGACTTAATAAAACCACTTCTCTCACTCCTTACACGAAGTCTATAGTAGTGATCCCCACCCGAATCTGAGATGCGGCAGGTGAGGCGCATGATACTATCAGTATTGTATTCAAGTCCGCCCACACTACGGTGTGGATTATCGTTAAGCTCTTCCGTCTTCAGTACTTCTATGTGCGGAACAGGAGGAACTGTGGTTTCTGCACTTAGCTCTTGGTTTCCCAATCTCGCCATCACTGTTATGTGGTCACCCTCTTGAGGGACATAGTTACACATGTAGGCATAGCTTCTAGTGTCGAAAGACAACTTATATACCTGCTGTCCGTTTACTTCTGCTGTCACTTCTGCATCGCTGATGGCAGTCTGTACCATATAGTCATTCCGCTGGTAATCAGCAAAGTCTGTGTCATCCATGATAGTTGTGCTACTTGGATCTATGTGTCGTATGGATGGTGCTTCACCTGCTGGGTAAGCTTGATTCAGGAATACCACAAATGATTGTCCAGCAAAAGCCACCGCACTGATACACATGCCCTCTTCAGCCTCACCTTCATTGCCAACAAAGTCTATTGTACGTTCGCAGGAAATACAGGCCAGTCCCATAAAAAGTAATAAGATTATGTATTTATAGTTTTTCATCATTGTTTAGAGTTTAAGCGTTAAACTGATGGAGGGCATCACGGGAAACATGCACACACCTTTCAAAACGCGGCGATTCTTCTCATAGCCCCAATATAAAGTGGAAATGTTTTGCTGATTGTAGAGGTTATAAATACCGATGTCACATATCATCTCGCCAATGCCTATACTCCCATGGTGGCTTAGGCTGAGGTCCAGCCTGTGTACGGCAGGCAAGACATAGTCATTTCGCTGTCGATAGGTGTTCATTCGTACCACATGAGCTATATGTGAGTCCACATAATAATCTGCAGATGTTCCTTGATAGGCGGGATTCTGTGTGTAGTCCACCTTGCCTGTCGATTCCCAGTTCTGCTGTATATAGCCATCAAAGGTATCCAGTATGGGCCCCGTTAGGGTAGTAGAACCAAATGATGCCCTGCGCCCACTCTGATAGGTCCAAGCAGCAGACAGGTCCCAGTTCTTGCTTAGGCGTTGCGTGATGCTTACATTAAAGTTATGTCTGCGGTCTCCCGTAGCATAGAATTCCCTACCACCATTGAGCACCATGCCTTCTCTATCAAAGGTACGCAGTGACTTTGACCATGTGTAACTCACCTGTCCTGTAGTGTTTCCCACAGTCTTCTGTGCCATAAGTTCCACACCATAAGCCCGGCCATACCCTTGTGCCATCAATCCGCTCCAATCTTTAGCAGAGAGTGTTGAAGAGCCCTCTCGGTAGTCCACCAGATTGTCCATCCACTTATAGTAACCCTCTATGCTCACTTTAGTGCCCTTACGCATATCGAGACTATAGCCCACTGAGAGCTGGTTGCTGTAACCAGGTTTCATGCCTTTGTACATTGGTATCCAGATATCCGAGGGATTCACCAAACTGCCACTACTCAGTAAGAAAATGCCCTGACTCATACGGGTATAGCTTGCCTTCAGCGAAGACCCTTTAGAGATCATCAAACGTAGCGAGGCACGTGGCTCCAACGAGAGAGTTGTCTTGCAGTCTGCCAAATAAGTCTGCAGACGCAGCCCGAAGTCTGTCTTTAACCAGTTATTGATAGTCCAGTCGTCACCAAGATAAACAGCCAAGGTATTCACTGTTCCTTTTCCTGTCATGACGTTTTCCCTTTTTTCCTCCCGCTCTGTGAAGTTGTCAGGCAAACCGTCAGTGGACGTTTTAACATTCGAAGAATAAGTAGCTGACATGATGGGCGATAATCTTTTGTTACTTACCTGTATGCCACCATACACCTCATGTTTGTCCTGCAAGTTATAGCTAAACCCTACCTTGCCATCCAAATCATGTATTTCTGATTTATAAGTACTGCCACTTAACTCCGTGTGTTGTGATTGTAGCTGAGCGCTAGCATCTCCATGTCCCCATAAATCTAACAAGGTTTCCCCACCAGAGCATGACTCATAAGTCAGTTTGGAGTTATATCCACTATAACTTACGCCTGCCTCTAGCCGCATAGTGGAACTGAAGGTGTAAGTGTAAAGTATTCCACCTAACAAGTTTCGCCAGTTGTTCAATGTCTGGCTTTGAGCGCTGTTGTTTATGAAAATGTTCTTGTCAGTTCCAGTTTGTTCATTCCTACCATTGTACTCAAAGTGCTGGTAGGTTTCATTAGGTGTAGCATTGTTCTCATCACGCCCCATATAAAAGACAGCCGATATTTTGGCTTTCTCCGTGAAACGGTGTGTTACTTTGGCATTTACATCAAAGTAACGCATGTGGCTGAAGTTGTTCATCTGCTTAGGATTGTCGTAGATTAACTCCTCCAACATAGGCTTCACAATGGCATTGAAATACGACACACGAGCTGCGATATTATAAGACGTATGCCCCTTCCATAATGGTCCATCCACTTGGAAACGAGAGGCCAGCATACCTGCAGTGATACTGGCACGATGTTTCTCAAAGTCGCCTTCCTGCAGACTCACATCCACCACACTGGAAAGTCGACTCCCATATCGGGCAGGAAAAGCCCCTTTGTAGAGTACCACATCATCCACAACCTCCGCATTTATGGCTGAAGTGAAACCTTGCAAATGCTCAGGATTATACAAGGTGATGCCATCGAGCGCAAAGAGATTCTCATCCTGTCCGCCTCCACGGACATAGATACCTGCACGCCCTTCCCCACTGCTCTGAACGCCAGGCAGGCGTTGCAGCGTTTTTAAAACATCCGTTTCACCCAGAAGCACTGGCATCCGCCTTATCTGTTCTGCACTCACGGCAATGGCACTCATCTGGGAGCTTTGCGCCCCAAAATTATGCCGTGTACCATAGACTTGCACTTCATGCAGGCTTTGTGTATCCTGCCTAAGCTGTATGTCCAGCTTAGTATCACGTGTCAATGTAAAGGTTTGTGTCTCTGAGGCGTAACCTACATAACTGAACACCAGTTCCAGTGCCCTGCCACTAGGCAGTGTGATGGTATAGTGTCCAGTGGTATTGGTGGTAGTACCAGTACGGCGATCTGTGTTATACACTGTCACACCTATCAGTGGTTCACCCGTAGAGGCATCCGTTACCAGTCCACTCAGCACCACGTTCTGGGCACTGAGGGGCTGGATAGTGCATATCACCCTCACAAAAAAAAGAGTTATGAGAAATCTTGTCTTCATGGTTCAAATGCTTGTGCTTATTCGGCCCCATCCTGTAAAATTTCAATGCTGCCTGACAACACGGCCTTCTCGCTCCATGGTTCTCCTCCTGACCAGATGTCTATATACGCTTTTCTCTCCTCACCAACGTTTGCGTCCACTTGCAGTACCAATGTTTTAGGAACTACGTCGGCACGGGTACTGACTAAACTCACCCAATTGATTTCAATGGAATATCCATCTTCCGTCTTGTTGTAGCCATCGAAATAATTAAGAAACCATTCATTCTGATTGCTTTGGATTCCTACTTCTATCAGCTGTGCTTTACTATCAATATGATATGAGGGATTATTAACAATGGTTATTGGGTAGAAATATTTTTCAGGCTCTTCATTGTCACTGCAAGCACATAAACCCAAAATAGTCACAGACAAAGCCAAAAGCATTAAATAAAAAACAGATTCTTTCATAGCATTATAATTTAAATGGTTAACAGGTACACAAAATTATTACTCGACATTATGAGATACAACTTTTCGAGTTTACAAATAGTTTACAAATTCAGGACGAGTTTACATGAAGTTTACATGTAGTATAGAAACGCCCCTTTTCATCGGTGTTTTTCATTCTTATTTGGCATACATTTGTAAACTATTTGTAAACTCCTGAATTTGCAGGAGTGGCTAAGATGCCTTATATTTGTGTCATGAAAAGACTAAAAAAACACAATGAATAGGAAGTTTTTTATATCATTATTACTACTTGGGGGGTTGTTGGTGTCCTGTCAAGACGATATCCTACTGCCAGAAGAAGAAGTAGTAGTAGTAAAAGAAAAGGAGTCAACCATTTTAATCACTGATATTGATGCCTTGCGCAGTGTGAAACCAACATCCACTTCAGGTAGACCAGGCAGTGCTATTCATGACGGAGAGAAGGGGCGCGACAGGCGAGACAATGTAGATTATTATGGCTATGAAGGATTGAAAATAGAGTCGCCCACGGAACTCCAAGTGGGGGATCTTTATGTGACGGGATATGATGAAGAGAAAGACGAATATTTGTTCAAATTCTATTGGGGAGACGAAATCAATGAAGAAATAAATGAAATGCTAGCCTTCGCTAATATATATGTAACTTTTGTTAGGAAAGGATATGGTAGTCTTGTATCTGGCAAAAATAGAACTAATTCTGGATATAGGTATTATGATGTTGACGATATTTTCTCTTTCCCTAGTGACATTTGTCGAACGTGTACGGACATACAAATAAAAATCGATTATAGAAAAGAGAGATTTCTTTCTTTTACCAAAGAATGGACCCAATCGTTTGAGTCATTGATGGAACGATACAACCAAAATAAATGATATACGGAAGATTCTTTTCATAGTGCTTTTGGCTGGGCTTTGTTGCCTTAATGCCTGTCATCGCCAGTCCTCTTACCCTCCATTGTTGCTGCAAGCTTTCAGCATTGCCAGCATCATACACATGAATAATGATTTAGCTTTCATATTACTTCTGTTCTAGTAAATATATAATATCTTTTTTAATTAAATGCAAGAATCCTGAAACCTTGCATGCATTATCAATATTTTTTTCATTCCCCATACTCCACAAAGTGCCTGTCATAGCTTAGGGCACCAAGGATGCCCCAACCATTCTGCACGTTGCTGTAGATCTGCACAGGCTCCGAGAAGGCATCGCTTTTCGTAATGCGGAATAGCTCTACGGACTTTAAGTAATGGTAGAGTTCTGGAGAAAGGGCCTGCAGCTCCACCATCACACGGGGAGGAATATCGGGCTCCAATAACTGTTGTTCCATTATTTCTTTATTAGCCAATTCCCTAGCTCCATCGTTAAATACATAACCTGATTTAGGGCTGTTTATGGTGAAGGTGTGATCAGTTCCTTCTATCTTGTTTTTATCGAAAACATTACTGAAATAGGCAGGCCATCCCCCGAATCCAAAAGAGAGCCTGTCGTCAACGAATAGTTCATCTTCGGAGAAATATATATCCTGCATTGGGTAGTATGCTCCCCATGTATATGAATACTTCCTCTCACCTCTAACACGCAGACGGTAATATTGATTAATGTTAGAAGTCGGAATACGGCAGGTGATGCGCATTATGGTGTCATTTTCATAGCTCATCCCTTCTATGTACTTGTAAGGATTTTCTTCTAACACCTCATGACTCAGTATTTCTATCTGGGGTCTTGGAGGAACTGTGGTCTCTACACGTATATTTCCTGCCTTAATCTCAATATGGTCTCCTACTTGTGGATGGTAATCGCATACATACCCCATTGAATCAGCTGCCAGTGTTAAAGTATAAGTCTGCTGATTATTGACCACTGCCTGTACTTCAGCATCGAGTATGGCAGTCTTCTTATAATAGGCTGCCGTCTGGTAGTCGATTAAGGCATCATTTTTCGAGAACGCAAATTGGTAGCCGATGTTCAGCAGTGGGGTATTCCCTATGGAATAGGCCTTGTTTAAGTATATCGTAAGAGGTTCGCCCTCCACAGCTATTCCATTTAAGGTAACGTCGCTTGCTGCTTCCACATCGGGAGCCTGAAACTCCACTTCCTTCTCACAGGCTGCCAGAACGATCAGGCATAATATGTATATTACGTATAGTCTTGTTTTCATAACACTCAGAGTTTTACGGTTAGACTGATATAGGGCATAATGGGAAACAGGCACACACCTTTCAGGCTAAGGCGATTGTTCTTGTAGCCCCAATAAACGGATGAAAGGTTTTGTCTGTTGTAGAGATTATATATACCAATGTCGCAAATCATCTCGCCAATGCCTATGCTACCATGATGACTTAAGCCTACGTCTAGACGGTGAACTGCAGGCAACTGATAGCTGTTACGCTGGCGATAAGTATTCATACGTACCAGATCAGCCATATAAGAACTTTGATGATACACTTCAGTGTATGTTTCAAAGTTAGGATTTTGCTCATAATCTAATCCACTATATGGCCCGTGTTCAATCCATCTTGGGAAATATGCATTAATTTCCTCAAGAAGCCCGTGGCTTACAGTAGTAGCGGCAATGTTGGTACGTCTTCCACTCTGATATGTCCATGAGGCTGCAAAGTCCCAATTTTTGCTAAGGCGTTGGATAATGTTAATGCTGAAGTTGTTGCGGTGGTCGCCTGTGGCATAGAACTCCTGTCCATTGTTCAGCACCATGCCTTCTCGGTCGAAAGTACGCATAGATTTCGACCAAGTGTAGCTTATGTGTCCACGGGTATTTCCTACAGTCTTTTGTGCCAGCAGTTCCACACCGTATGCCCTACCACGTCCTTGAGCGATGGCATCATTCCAATTTTTTACGGTGAGGAACGAAACGCCTTCTCGATAGTCGGCCACATTATCCAACCACTTATAATAACCCTCAACAGAGAGAAGAAGACCATTTTTTAGGTCATGGTTCACGCCTACAGAAAACTGGTCGGAAACTCCTGGGCTCATATACTTGTTGAGTGGTATCCATACCTCAGAAGGAGAAATTAAGCTACCACTGGTGAGCAAGAACATGCCTTGAGACATGCGGGCATAGGAAGCCTTGAGAGAAGTTGAATTGGTTACCATCACACGTAGGGAAGCACGTGGTTCAAGCTGTAGATGAGTCTTTCCATCAGAAGCATAACCCTGCAGACGCAGGCCCACATTAGCTTCCAACCAATCGGAGATGTTCCAGTCATCTTCTACAAAGGTAGAAAAACTGTTGAGCCTGAAGTCGCTTTCTAGTTTGTTTTCCCGGCCGCTTTCAGAAAAGATATATCTATCATCACCTAGATACACATTATAAATAATTCTTTCACTTAGTGCCTGTTTAGAGTTGGTGTGGAATGCTGATACTACTGAAGGCTTGAATAGCTGTGTATTACCTTCCAAACCAAGGTGTAACTCGTGTCCACTATGCAGGATGAAGGTTAAATTCACCTTGCCTGTCCAGTCATCTATCCCAGACTTGTAGGTAGTATTTCGATTAATATGTTTGAGAGAATAGGTCTCTGCACCTATAATACCGTGTCCCCACAAGTCTAGTTGTACATGATTTTCTTGGTTGGATAGGTGAGAGAGTTCATAATCATAACTGCTATAACTAACATTGGCATCCAACTGGAATAACTCGTTGGAGTGGTAGCTGAAATTCAAACCTCCTAATAGATTGTTCCAACGGTTAAGTGTCCTGTCGTTTCTCGTATTGTCGGTGAAACTGGTCTTATTTGTATAAGTAGAGGTATCAAAAGTAGTATATTCAAAATGCTGGTTAGTCTCGTTGGGTGTGGTGTTATTCTGGTCATAGCCATAGTAGAAGATAGCGTTTAGTTTTGCTTTTTCACTGAATTGGTGTGTCAGTTTGGCATTTATATCATGGTAGCGCATGTGTGCAAACTCGTTCATCTGTCCTGGATTGTCATACACCACTTCTTCTAACAATGGTTTGACAATAGCATTGAAGTAGCTCAGACGTGCACCTATATTAAAGGATGTGCGCCCCTTCCACAGCGGACCTTCTGCTTGAATGCGTGATGCCAGCATACCTGCAGTAATGGAGGCATGATAGTTCTCCATATCCCCTTCACGTAAGAAAATGTTTATGACGCTGGAAAGGCGACTTCCAAAGCGCGAAGGGAAGGCACCTTTATAGAGTACCACATCGTCCATCAGATCAGCATTGATTGCAGAGGTAAATCCCTGAAGATGTTCAGGGTTATAGAGAGTGATACCATCGAGCAAAAAGAGATTCTGGTCGTAATCGCCACCACGTACATATATACCAGACCTCCCTTCACCACCTCCCTGCACACCTGGTAACATTTGAAGAGACTTTAGCACGTCTGTCTCACCCAATAAGGCTGGTATTTTCTTTATTTGTTCCGCACTCAAGGAGATGGCACTCATCTGTATATTTTTGGCTCCAAAATAATGACGTTTTGCAGTTACTTCCACCTCATGCAAGACTGTGTCCCTTGCAATATCCTGAGCATAAAGGGGCATGCTCAACAGCGTGAGCAGCCCCCACAAAGCTAACCATAATTTAACCTTCATTGTATCATTATTTGCATGAGAATTATCTATGGAAGTTATTTTGATCCTACACCAGCCTGGGTAATTATGATAGTGTTTCCCCCTAAAAATGATTCATCAGTGATCCTAACACCAGGCACTAATACTGGTGTAAATACAACATTTCCCTTCCTCACGCTGCTTTCAGTGTTTTCCCTCACGCTTATCTGATAAGACAGGTAATCATCCGTCTGCCCAGAGAAACCTACACTAACCCATGTTCTTGTATTCTCCAGAATTTGAAAACTTGCCTTTACATTTGTATGGATACGTACATCGAAAGTTTGTGCTTCTGCACTGATCTCAAAACTGTGTTCTTCAATCTTGAAAAAGGCTTCTGGAAGTGGTTCCACTTCTGGCTCATCTTTGTCACTACAAGCACTGAAACCTATAAGTGAAATAGACAAAGCCAACCACATTAAATAAGAGACAGTTCTTTTCATAGCATTACTATTTAAATGTTTTACATGTACACAAAATTATTACTCGACAATACAAGATGCAACTTTTCGAGTTTACAAATAGTTTACAAACACAGGACGAGTTTACATAAAGTTTACATGTAGTATAGAAACGCCCCTTTTCATCGGTGTTTTTTGTTCTCAAGATGCATACATTTGTAAACTATTTGTAAACTCCCGAATTTGCAGGAGTGGTTAAGATGCCTTATATTTGTGACTTGAAAAGGACTAAAAAACATAATGAAAAGGAAGTTTTTTATATCATTATTACTACTTGGGGGGTTGTTGGTTTCCTGTCAAGACGATATCCTACTGACAGAAGAAGAATCAACTATTACAATTACTGATATTGATGCCTTGCGCAGTATAAAACCAACATCCACTTCAGGAAGGTCGGGCAGTGCGATTCATGATGGGGAGAAAGGACGCGACAGGCGTGACAATGTAGATTATTATAGCAATGAAGGTTTGAAGATAGAGCCGCCCACGGAACTCCAAGTGGGGGAGCTCTATGTAGCAGGATATGATGAGAAGAAAGACGAATATTTGCTCAAATTCTATTGGGGAGATGAAATCAGTGAGAAAACAAAGGCGATGCTTTCCTTGGCAGAGATTACGGTGCATTTCGTTAGAAAAGGGTATAGTAATTATTGGTTTGCCAGAAACACATCTTCTACTGGAAAGTATTATACAATAGGGGATGCTTTCTTTTTGCCTAAGGATATTTGTCGCTGGTGTACTGATATTGAAGTATGTATCTATTCTTATACAGGTCTATCCTATTCTACAGGGAACATCAAGGAATGGACCCAGTCATTTGAAACTCTAAACCTACTGGATACAACCCAATGAAATGATATGCGAAAGATTCTTTTCATAGTGCTTTTGGCTGGGCTTTGTTGCCTCAATGCCTGTCATCGCCAAACCTCTTACCCTCCATTGTTGCTGCAAGCCGATAGCTTGGCAAGTGTGGAGCCTCAGCATGCTTTGGATTTGCTCCAAGGGATGGAAGAGGAAATGGCGGGGGCTCCAAAAGCAACGCAGATGTACTACAAACTGCTGTGCATCAAGGCGGCTGACAAGGCTTATATTCCTCATACAACTGACAGCTTGATCCTCCCTGTGGTAAACTATTACGAGCAAGAGGGTGACCCTAACCTTCTGGGTGAGGCGTATTACTATGCGGGGCGTGTCTATCGAGACCTTAACGATGCGCCTCAGGCTTTGGCGTACTTCCAGAAGGGACTGGAGGCTTCTTCGAATAATCAGGGTAAGTGGGTGAATGCCGTACTCTATGCCCAGATGGGGGAGATCTTCTATTACCAGTCGCTCTATCCTAACGCTCTGCAGATGTATGGCGAGGCATACCGTTTGGATTCTATCGCAGGCGACACGATAGGATGCATCCTGGATTTGCGGGATTTGGCATTTACGCAACGTGCCCTGCAGCATCCTGACACGGCCCTGGTCTATTTGCAGCAGGCTGAACGATTGGCTAATCTGTGCCACGATGGAGAGATGAAAGGACTGATCCAATCGCAGTTGGCAGGGCTCTACAACCAGCAGGGCAACTATACGGAGGCTATCCGTCACATCGAGGAGGCGTTGCCACTGGTGGGGGATGCAGACAGATTCAGTGCCTACGATGTGTATGCCAACATTCTATTAAATAAGGGGGAGCTGGAGAAGGCAAAGGGGTATTATGAACAGATGCTGCAAGCTGAGGAAGCAACGGTGCGCCTGGATGCATACGATGGACTGGCTTACATCGCTGCACAGAAGCGGCAAGCGGATGAATATCTGCGTTACTTTGAGCTTTACAAGGCTTGCAGTGACTCCATACGCAGGACTGATGCCACTGAGAGTGTGAGCCGCATGAATGCGATGTATAACTACCAGCTGCGCGAGAACGAGAACATCCGCTTGCAGGAGCAGGTGCAACAGCATAGGCAGTTGCTGCAGCGCATCATCTTTGTGGCTTGCATGGCTCTCTTTGTGCTCATTATCTATCTGCAATACAGTCGTCGTAAGCGCCTACGGATGAAGCTCAACTTGGAGCGTTTGCAACAACTGCAAGAGGAGCAGTATCGACAGAGTGAGGAATTCATCCAATCGAACAAAGAGGAGATTGCAAAGCTGCAGACTCGCTTGGACGAGGCGAATCATGAGAATTCGGAACTGATACAACGCTTGGAAAGGCAGAAAGAATTGTTAATCAATGCCAACATGCTGGCTGCTATCAAGCAGGAAGAGAAAAAGCAGGTAGAGGCTACCATCGCTGTATCTCCTGTGATGAAGCAACTGCAGGACCGTATGGATAAAGGGGAGTTCCTAAAATCCAAAGATGTCAAGGAGATAGAGAAGCTGCTCAACAAAGTGTGCCCTGCCTTTCTCCCTTTGTTAAGGCAACTGGGTGGCATGTCGTCACAAGAATATCAAGTAAGTCTTCTCTTAAAAATGAATCTCACACCCATGCAGATCTCTTCACTGATTCTACGCGACAAAAGTACGATCTCTGCCATCCGTCGCCGTCTCTACAAAAAGATAACCGGACTGGAGGGAAGTCCTGCAGACTGGGATGCTTTTATCCAATCTTTAGGGGGTTAGTCTGCGACTAAAACAGAAAATGAAAGGAAATCACAGTTTCATTGTGGTTTCCTTTTTTGTGTTTAATTGTTGTCTTACCTGGCTTTTTCTTTTTTAATAACAATAATAATTATATTTATATTAATGAATATTAAAAAATGTATTATATTTGTACCCAAGAAAGTGAAAATCATTTATAATCTTAATATCAAAAAAATAACGTTATGAAGAAAATTTTATTATTTGCTTTTGCTGCTATGATGGCAGTGGGTGCAGGTGCTCAGGAGTTGGCTAATTTCACTCGTGGAGCACAGATCGTTTCTCCTGAAGTGAAGGGGGATTCTGTAACATTCCGTCTGAATGCCAACTATGCTACTGTAGTGAACCTCTATGGCAACTGGATGGCTAATTATTCTGACGTGGTGCCTTTGACAAAGGGCGCTAATGGTGTTTGGGAAGTGACCATCGCTGCCCCAGAACCAGAAATCTATACCTACAACTTCATCGTGGATGGTGTAAATGTGAATGACCCTGTGAACTACATGGTACAGCGTGACGGTACACGCTACCTGAACATGCTGTTTGTACCAGGTGAGCGTTCTGCTAACTACAACGAGACTGCTCATCGTGGTACTGTAAGCTATAAGTGGTATGACAGCAGCATCCTCGGTATCAACCGTCGTCTGACTGTGTACACGCCTTACGGCTATGAGACCAGCAACAAGAAGTATCCTGTGCTCTACCTGCTGCATGGTGCTGGTGGTGACGAGGAGGCTTGGTCAAGCATGGGTCGTGCTGCCCAGATTCTGGATAACCTGATTGAGCAGGGTAAGGCTGTGCCAATGATCGTGGTGATGCCTAACGGTAACCCTGGACAGCAGGCTGCCAACATTATGGGTCTGCCAACCAGCAATGTGGATTTCCGCGCTCCTGAAAACCAGAACGCTTATGTAAGAAGTCTGGTGGAAGAAATCGTACCTTTCATCGAGAAGAATTACCGTGCTATTCCTAAGAAGGCTTCACGTGCTATCGCAGGTTTGAGCATGGGTGGCGGTCACACTTTCGCTGCTTCTACGCTGTATCCAGATAAGTTCGATTATATCTGCCCACTGAGTGCAGGTGCTCGTGAAAGCCCAGAACTTGACGGCCAACTTCAGGGCATCAAGAAGGCTGGTTACAAGCTTTACTGGATTGGTTGCGGTACTGCAGACTTCGCTTATGCTGGCAATCAGGTATTGGATGCTGCCTTGACACGCAACGGCATGCAGCATACCTTCTTCCAGAGCTCAGGTGGCCACGAGTGGAAGAACTGGCGTTTGTATCTGAATACTTTCTCACAGTTGCTGTTTAAGTAATAGCGGATAACAAGTTAAAAGGAAGGCGGCTACAAAAAAGTAGCTGCCTTCTTCTGTTTTTGATTTTATTTTACTAACTTAGCCCGCAAATATGACTTAATACTCATAAGATATGAAAAAGATTATCCTTTGCTTATTGGCTCTTTGTGGCCTGACGGCTTGTGGCCAAGGAGTTCAAGAAACCGACGTGTTTAAGACAGACAGTGGGAAGACTGTCAAGATTCATGCACTGATGCATGCCAGCGTACGTGTGGAATATGATGGCAGGGAGATCCAGGTGGATCCTGTCTCAAACTTGCGCGATCGGACGGTGGATTACACGGTGATGCCTAAGGCTGACTACATCTTTGTGACGCACGAGCATGGGGATCATTATGATGCTGAAGCCCTCAAGATACTGATGTCTGAAAAGACACAGCTGATAATGAACAAGCGATGTGCTGACATGTTTGGTGCAGGAAAGGTCATGGGAAACGGAGACAAGATGCAGGTGGATGACATCACGGTGGAAGCAGTGCCTGCTTATAACACGTCTCCTGACAAACAGGACAAGCATCCGAAAGGGCGCGACAATGGCTATATACTGACCATCGACGGGCTGCGCATCTATTTTGCAGGGGATACGGAGGATGTGCCTGAGATGTCTGCCATCAAGGACATTGACATCGCCTTCTTCCCTTGTAATAGTCCTACAATGTCTGTGGAACAACTGGTGAAAGCTGCCAAGCTTATCAAGCCCAAGGTGCTATACCCTTACCATTTCAGTCAGACGGATGTCAGCGTGATACCGCCTCAGTTGGAAGGGGAAGGGGTAGAGGTAAGACTCAGACCTTTCTGACTTTTAGTGAATCATAAACTTAAACATCAATAATCTTAAAACAAAACAATAGTATGAAGAAGTTTCTCTTATTCGCATTTGCTGCTATGATGGCAGTGGGTGCAGGTGCTCAGGAGTTGGCTAATTTCACTCGTGGAGCACAGATCGTTTCTCCTGAAGTGAAGGGGGATTCTGTAACATTCCGTCTGAATGCCAACTATGCTACTGTGGTGAACCTCTATGGCAACTGGATGGCTGGTTATACAGATGTGGTGCCTTTGACAAAGGGCGCTAATGGTGTTTGGGAAGTGACCATCGCTGCCCCAGAACCAGAGATCTATACCTACAACTTCATCGTGGATGGTGTAAATGTAAATGACCCTGTGAACTACATGGTGCAGCGTGACGGTACCCGCTACCTGAACATGCTGTTTGTTCCTGGTGAGCGTTCAGCTAACTACAATGAGACTGCTCATCGTGGAACCGTAAGCTACAAGTGGTACGACAGCAGCATCCTTGGCAGCAACCGTCGTCTGACTGTTTACACGCCTTATGGCTATGAGACCAGCAACAAGAAGTATCCTGTGCTCTATCTGCTCCATGGTGGTGGTGGCGATGAGGAAGCATGGTCAAGCATGGGTCGTGCTGCTCAGATTATGGATAATCTTATCGAACAAGGCAAGGCTGTGCCAATGATCGTGGTGATGCCTAACGGTAACCCTGGTCAGCAGGCTGCTTCTACCATGGGATTGCCAGTAAAGACCTTTGACAACCAGAATCCTCAGAACCAGAACCTCTACGTAAAGAGTTTGGTGAACGAGATCATTCCATTCATTGAGAAAGAATACCGTGCTATTCCTAAAAAAGCTTCACGTGCCATTTCTGGTCTGAGCATGGGTGGTGGCCACACCTTCGCAGCTACGACGCTGTATCCTAACGTGTTCGACTATATCCTTCCGTTGAGTGCAGGTACTCGTGAAAGCCCAGAGCTGGATGCCCAGCTTCAAGGCATCAAGAAGGCTGGCTATAAGCTTTACTGGATTGGCTGTGGTACGGCCGACTTTACCTATGCTGGAAACCAGACACTTGATCAGGCATTGACTCGTAACGGCATGCCTCATACGTTCTTTGAGAGTACGGGTGGTCATGAGTGGAAGAACTGGCGTTTGTATTTGAATACTTTTGCACAGTTGCTCTTCAAGTAAGAAAAGACTTCAATATAGGAAGAAGGCAGTTACAAGAAGGTGACTGCCTTCTTTTTTGTGTACCAACTTTGGCGTAAGATAGAATTATCTTATCTTTGCACCAATTATATATATAATTAGGTTATGAAAAGATTACTTTCTACAATGGCTATGGGGCTTGTAGCTCTCAGTAGCTTTGCAGTCACCCCGCTGTGGCTGCGTGACGTGCAGATTTCTCCCGACGGGCAGCAGATAGTTTTCTGTTACAAGGGCGATATCTACAAAGTGAAAACCAGTGGTGGTACAGCCGTACAACTTACGACGCAGGACTCGTATGAGTGTAACCCTGTGTGGAGCCCAGATGGAAAGCAGATAGCTTTCGCCAGTGACCGTGAGGGCAACTTCGACATCTTTGTAATGCCTGCTGACGGTGGTGCTGCGAAGCAACTGACAACTAACTCTGCTGCTGAAACGCCATGGGCATTCAGTCCGGACGGCAAGTCTGTATATTTCTCTGCTGCCATCCAGGACCCTGCAGAGAGTGCCACCTTTCCAAGCGCTCGACTGACGGAGCTCTATCAGGTACCTGCCACGGGGGGTAAGACCACGCAAGTGCTGGCTACGCCTGCAGAGATGATTAGCTTCTCACGCGATGGAAATACGTTTGTCTATCAGGACATGAAAGGAATGGAGGACCAGTGGCGCAAACACCATACCTCTTCTGTGACACGTGACATTTGGCGCTATGATGTAAAAACAGGTAAGCATACCAACCTGACCAACCGTGCAGGCGAGGACCGCAACCCTATCCTCAGCAGTGATGGACAGACGGTGTTCATCCTCAGCGAACGTAATGGCGGGAGCTACAATGTATATTCCTTCCCATTGAATGCACCTCAGCAGGTGCAGCAAGTGACCAACTATAAGACACATCCTGTGCGCTTCCTTTCTGTGGCAGACAACGGCACGTTGTGCTTTACATACGATGGAGAGATATATACCCAGAACGGCAGCAATGCACAGAAGGTAAGTATCGATATCACGCGCGATGACGTGAACAAGTTGGCCGACCTGAGTTTCAGTCGCGGAGTGTCTTCTGCTTCTGTGTCGCCTGATGGTAAGCAAGTGGCTTTCACCGTTCGCGGAGAGGTATTTGTGACATCTGTGGAGTATAACACCACCAAACAGATTACCCATACGCCTGAGAATGAGCGTAGCGTAGAGTTCGGTAAGGACAACCGTACACTGGTGTATGTAAGTGAGCGCGATGGACATTGGAACATCTACCAAGCCACCATCAGTCGGAAGGAAGACCCCAATTTCCCTAATGCTACACTGATTGAGGAAAAGGCGCTCTTCAACGCCAAGGACGGCATTGAGCGCACTGCTCCACAGTTCTCTCCCGATGGCAAGGAACTGGCCTTTATCGAAGGGCGTCATTCTCTGAAAGTGATGAACATGGCTACGAAGCAGGTACGTACGATTACCGATGGTAGCACGTGGTATGAGACATCAGGTAGCTTCGACTATAGTTGGAGTCCTGACGGCAAGTGGTTCACACTGGAGTTTATCGGCAACCGTCGTGATCCTTATACTGACATCGGCATCGTGAGCGCACAAGGGGGTAAGGTGACCAACATCACTCAGAGTGGATATACGGATGGTAGTCCGAAGTGGGTTATGGATGGCAATGCCATTCTCTTTACCAGTGAACGCTATGGCATGCGCAGTCATGCTTCCTGGGGTTCTCAGGACGATGCTTTGCTGGTATTTATGAACCAAGACAGCTATGACAAATATCGTCTGAGTAAGGAGGACTACGAACTGCAAAAGGAACTGGAGAAAGAGCAGAAGAAAGATGCCACGCCTGCAGGTGATAAGAAAGACAGCAAAGCAGACGACAAAAAGGAAGAGGTGAAGGCCATCAACGTGGAATTGGAAGGCATCAGCGACCGTATCGTACGCCTGACACCAAACTCTGCCAGCATGTCGGGTGCCATTCTTGACAAAGAAGGCGAGAACCTGTTCTACTTCGCTTCCTTTGAAGGGGGCTACGACCTCTGGAAAATGGATCTGCGGAAACGGGAAACGAAGTTGCTCAACAAGATGAATGCGGGCTTTGCCAACATGGAACTGAGTGGTGATGGTAAGAGCATCTTCATCATCGGCAGTGCGAATATGCAGAAGATGGAACCAGGAAGTGGGAAACTCACACCTATCACTTTCAATGCGGAGATGAAGCTCGACCTTGCAGCTGAACGTGAATATATGTACAACCATGTTTACCAGCAGGTAAAGCAACGCCTCTTTGACCCTAACTACTTTGGTGTAGATTGGGAAGGTTATGTGAAGGCTTACCGCAAGTTCCTGCCTCACATCAGCAACAACTACGACTTCCAGGAATTGCTCAGCGAGTTGCTCGGAGAACTGAATGTATCACATTCTGGTGGTCGCTACTCTCCTACCCTCAGTGGAGATACCACTGCTGCGTTGGGTCTGCTTTACGATTGGAGTTACACTGGTAAGGGTCTGAAAGTATCGGAAGTGATTGCGAAAGGTCCTTTCGACCATGCCAACTCGAAGGTGAAAGCAGGGGACATCGTGGAGAAGATCGATGGCACAGAAATCACTGATGATACCAACCTGGCAAGCATCTTAAACAACAAAGCTCGTAAGAAGACATTAGTATCGCTCTACAACGCACAGCGCAATGAACGCTGGGAGGAAGTAATTCTGCCTATCACCCAATCTGCACAGAACACCTTGCTCTATGAGCGCTGGGTAAAGCAACGTGCAGCCGATGTGGAGCGTTGGTCAAACGGTCGTTTGGGTTATGTTCATCTGCAATCCATGAACGATGGCAGCTACCGCACCATCTATTCCGACTTGTTGGGTAAGTACAACATGAAGGAAGGCATCGTGATAGATACGCGTTGGAATGGCGGTGGTCGTCTGCATGAGGATATCGAGGTTCTCTTCAGCGGTGAGAAATACTTGGAGCAGGTAATCCGCGACGTGGTGGCTTGCGAGATGCCAAGTCGCAGATGGAACCGTCCGAGCATTATGGTGACATGTGAAGCCAACTATAGTAATGCACATGGAACACCATGGGTTTACAAGCACATGAACTTGGGTAAGTTGGTAGGTGCGCCTGTGCCTGGTACCATGAGCAGTGTGTCTTGGGAAACCATGCAAGATCCTACGATGGTTTTCGGTATGCCAATCGTTGGTTTCAAGCAAGCCGACGGTACCTATCTGGAAAACACGCAACTGGAACCAGACATCTTAGTACTGAACAGTCCTGAAACAGTGGTGAAGGGTGAGGATACCCAATTAAGAACCGCAGTACAGGAGTTACTGAAAGAGATTGATGCTCAGAAATAAAATGAGAAAGGGGAGCCCGAAGGACTCCCCTTCTTTTATATCAGATAAAACACCATTAATAAAAGAATATTCACAACGATAATGATGCCGAAGAACTTTAGGATCAGTCGTCGCATTTCCTTCTTTCCCCCTGAGAAGAAGAGTGCATAGCACATGTTGACGGTGATGTTACTCACAATAGCTTGCAACGTACATGCCACCACCAGATGGATATTCATGCTCGCTGTGCCTTGCAGCAAATTGAGGATAAACGGAGTGATATCACTCAATCCTGAAATAAAGGAAAGTACATTCAATCCACCTTCTCCTGCATATTCTAATGTATAATGGGTGATAATGGTAAACACTACAAATAAGATGGCAAAGATAATGGCCACCTTGAATTCCAAGGGGTTTCCACTATCAGATTCTTCTTCTAACATTTCATCGGAAGAAGCTACAGGCATCTTTACTGTTCGATGTAGCATCATTCCTACCACTCCTGCAACGGCACTCATAAAGAGCATATAAGGATAGATGGCAAAGAAAGCTTCCCTGCTGAAAATACCGATAAGTACCAGGAAACGCAAGAAAGTCATACTGATAGCCATCAGCATCGCAGCCACATATTCAGGCGCTTCTTCCTTCGTAGCTGCCCTACTCTTACGCGCTAATACAGAAATGGTTGCCGTACTGCTATAAAGACCACCAATTATGCCCGATACAAAGGTACCTGAACGATGGAAGACATAGCGTTTTAGCAAATAGGAAAGGTAGGAAATACCTGAAACAACGACCGTTGCCAACCATACAGTATAGGGGGTGAGGTTGATGCCTGGTATCAGATTCTCACGCGGAAGTATAGGTAGGATGATACCACTGATGGCAAGGAACTTTGCCAACGTAATCATCTCATCGTTCTTCATGCGTTGTGCCAATTCTGCAAAGGTGTGTTTCATCTCTGCGAAGAGCAACACTGCCACCACCAATGTGACATAGAACCATGACGGTTGGGTGGCTACAATGGGTGGAATGCAATAAGTAATGAGAGCAATAATGATGGTCGTGGCACCGAAATTATGTACCATCGAAAACTTCGCCACATAATAACTGATGAGCAGTAAACCCAAAATCAGTCCGCCACCCATGTAGAGTTTATATCCTACAGGATCAAGAATATAAAGTAGGTAGCCCAGAATACCGATGAAAGTAAACGTACGATCAGTACCAAACAACAGACTCTCTTTTCCTGGCTTGAGATTCAGCCTTCGCAATGACAAGCCAATCAGTAAGGAAAAAAGAGTCACCAATAAAAAGGTGACTAATTGTTGTGGTATGTATTCGTACAGTTTCTCCATGGTTTATCATTTTACACACCCCATTCTTTAAACGGGTGCTGACGAAGTTGGGAATTGTAATACCGACGGTCTCCCGTCACTTCTTCTCCAATAAAATCAGGTTTCTCAAAGGGTTCATCGGGAGCCTCCAGTTCCACCTCAGCCATAATCAGTCCTTGATTATCGCCATAGAACTCATCTACCTCGAATGTATGTTTACCACTCTTGACAAGGTAGCGTGTCTTGTCAATAATCCCTGGCTCACAAATCTTCAAAAGTTGTAGAGCCTCATTCAATGGAATCTCTTTTTCCCACTCAAAGCGTACCAATCCACCGATATCCGAAGGACCCTTGATAGTGAGGTAACCACGCTCATCACGGATACGCACCCTCACTGTTCGCCCCCGCGCACTGCTGATATATCCTTGGATAATACGGCTCTTGGCATACGCCTGAGTACGGAAGTCCCCTTTTACCAGGAACTTCCGCTCTATCTCATATGGCATAATCAGATTTTTCCTGCGTACCAGACAAACATCAACAGCACGAGGATAGCCAAGACAATAGCTATTCCACGGATTACCATTTTGGCCTGTTTCTCTTGTTTCTGAGCACGAAGTTCTTTTTTAGTTGTTTTTTTAGCTTTTGACATAGTATTTAATTTTTAGATTATTATTCACCACCAGAAAATTCCATCAGGTAAGCCTTGATGAACTCATCGATCTCGCCATCCATCACGCCGTTTACATCACTGGTTTGGTAACCTGTCCGATGGTCTTTCACACGACGGTCGTCGAAAACATAGCTACGAATCTGTGAGCCCCACTCTATCTTCTTCTTACCAGCTTCGACTTTGGCCTTCTCCTCATTGCGGTGTTGCAATTCCTTGTCGTATAGGATAGATTTCAAGTGCTGCATGGCATTCTCACGGTTCTTTGGTTGGTCGCGGGTTTCCGTATTTTCAATTAAGATCTCCTCTTCTTCTCCTGTGTAAGGGTCTTTATACTGGTAACGCAAACGTACACCAGACTCCACTTTATTGACATTCTGACCACCTGCGCCACTGCTTCGGAAAGTATCCCAAGACACACACGACATATCAACCTTTACCTCAATGGTATCATCCACCAAAGGGGCTGCAAAGACAGAAGCAAAAGAGGTCATTCGCTTCCCTTGTGCATTGTAAGGAGAAACGCGTACCAAACGGTGTACACCATTTTCACCCTTTAGGTATCCATAAGCAAAATCACCTGTAATATCGATGGTGCAACTCTTGATACCAGCCTCATCACCATCCTGCACATTGGCAATACTGGTCTTATAGCCATGACGCTCTGCATAGCGCAAGTACATGCGCATCAGCATACTGGCCCAATCCTGACTCTCTGTACCACCAGCACCAGAATTGATTTTGAGTACACAATCCATTTGATCTGCCTCATCGCGCAGCATGTTTTTCAGTTCTAAAGCCTCAATGGCCTCTAAAGCCTTTTTATAGTTTTCATCTACCTCTTCTTCGGTCACCATCTCTTCTTTATAAAAGTCGAAAGATAGCTGAAGTTCATCGGTAAGCGTCTTTACCTCCTTATACCCATTCAGCCATTTCTCTATCTCCTTCACTTTCTTCATCTGTGCTTCAGCCGCCTTTTGGTCTGTCCAGAAATCTGGATCCTGCGTACGAAGTTGTTCCTCTTCATATTCCATCTTCTTTGCATCGATGTCTAAATAGCGATGCAATGCCTCTGTGCGGTTGATGACCTCTTTGAGTTGATCGGATGTTATCATAGTTTATTCTTGATACATTTTATCAATGATTTCCTTGTAATTCTGTTCCACAACGTTACGACGGAGTTTCAGCGTATTGGTCAGTTCTCCACGCTCCATGCTGAACGGCTCTGGCAACAAAGTGAAACGCTTAATGCGCTCATAGTTGGCAAACTGCTGTTGTAAAGTATCCATGCGCGACTGGAAGAGTTCCTTAATCTGAGGATTCAGCAGTAACTCGTCCATGCCTCCATAACGGATACCTTTGCTCTTGGCATAGGCTTCCACTTCCTTGTAGTTCGGAACGATAAGAGCGGAAACGAATTTATATCTATCGGCAATTACTGCAACTTGTTCGAAATACTGATCTACTGCCAACTTGGTTTCGATGGCTTGCGGACTGATGTATTTACCATTAGAGGTCTTGAAAAGGTCTTTCAGTCGTTCTTTCAAGAACAAGGTACGACCTTCCAGATAGCCAGAATCTCCCGTATGGAACCAACCATCTTCATCGATGGCTCTTGCCGTTGACTCGGCTTTATGGTAATATCCACTCATGATTGTCTTTCCACGAAGCAGAATCTCACTGTTTTCTCCAATCTTCACTTCCAAATCGGGCATAATCTCACCCACAGAGCCGATGACGTACTTTTCCATAGGGAAACAACAAACAGTTGCCGTACTTTCTGTAAGTCCATAACCCACCATCATATTGATACCCACTGCATGAGTAAACTCACATACCTCATCGGATACAGAGGCACCAGCCGTTGGGAAGAACTTTCCATTTTCTACGCCCACCACTTTACGCAAGGTCAAGAGTATGGTTGAATCATAGAATTTATATTTCAATTTCAGCCATCCTGGGGGTTGTTTACCTTTACTGAGATAATCCACATTATACGCCTTACCCGTCTTAATCGCATTGAGCATCAATGCTTTTCTTATGCCACTTTCCTTAGCAATCTTCTGCTGTACAGCGATATAAACCTTTTCCCAGAAACGGGGGACACTGCACATATAGTTTGGACGCACCTCGCGGATGGTTTTCTGAATATCAGCAGGACGAAGGTTGATGCATATCTGGACACCTTCATTGAGGCAGACATAACACCAACCACGTTCAAATACGTGTGTCAATGGAAGGAAGTTCATCGAAACATCCTCATCACTGATGGTATAAAGTCGCTCATGATGCGTGCGCATGGCTTCCTGCCAATTGTAATGGTGCAGCATCACACCCTTAGGTTCACCCGTTGTTCCTGAAGTGTAAAGGATATTGGCAAGGTCATCAAACGAGGCTCTTGCTGTACGTGCTTCCACCACTTCATTAAATGGCAAACCCTCACCTTTCTTCAAGAAATCATCAAAATAGATGGAAGTCTTATCGCGAGGATCTCTTACCACCGTATGATCATAGATAATAATCTGTTCCAATGTATGGCAATAGCCTTGCACAGAGATAGCCGCATCATACTGGAACTGCTCTCCAACGAACAACAGTCGCAGATGAGCATCGTTGATGATATAACGTGCCTGCTCCGGAGAACTGGTCGCATAGAGTGGAATAGTCACTGCTCTATTGGCAAAACAGCCAAAATCCACATAGAAACTTTCTGGTTTATTCTGAGAGAATATGCCCACATTCTCAAATTCCTTCACACCAAAAGCGACCAATGCATTGGCCACTTGGCGCACATTGTCGGAGAATTGTCTCCAAGTAATGGGAAGCCATTGTTCTTTAGAGTAATCTCGATATTTAAGGGCCACTTTATCCCCATACTTCTCAGCCTGACGATGAATCAAAACAGAAAAATGTTGTATAGCCATAATCTTACAATATTTTGGTTAGGCAGTTCAAAGGTACTTCTTTCTTGGCAATTATCAAACTTTCAACGTCATTTTCTTAAACAGAGCGGCTTTTTGTTCTTAGTTAGAGAAATATTTTTCCATAATTAGGAAAATATATTTCCCTTTTTTACGTATTTTCGCAACATAAACATGAACGTATGAATGAACATCTATCTTTCATGGCGAATGAAGCCACGGAACTGCTAAGCAAACTGATTGCCATCCCTTCCATCAGCAGAGAGGAGGAGCGGGCAGCCGATCAAGTGCAACAATATCTTGAGGAGCAAGGCATGACCACCGGACGGAAAGGGAATAATGTCTGGTGCCTAAGCCCTGATTTCTCCCTTAAGAAACCTACGCTTCTACTGAACTCGCACATTGATACCGTGAAACCTGTAAGCGGATGGATCCGTGATCCCTTCCTTCCAAGTATTGAGAACGGAAAACTCTACGGACTTGGCAGTAATGATGCAGGAGCCAGTGTAGTAAGTCTGATGCAAGCGTTCATGCAACTTTGTCGTACTACCCAGACTTATAACCTCATCTTTCTGGCTTCCTGTGAAGAAGAGATTTCTGGAAAAGAAGGTATCGAGAGTGTACTTCCACTGTTGCCTCAAATCAACTTTGCCATCGTTGGTGAACCAACAGAGATGCAACCAGCCATCGCAGAAAAAGGACTGATGGTGTTGGATGTGACTTCACATGGCAAATCGGGACATGCCGCAAGAAACGAAGGCATCAATGCCATTTATCTGGCCATGAAAGATATGGCATGGTTCCGCGACTATCAGTTTGAGAAAGTGTCCCCACTACTGGGTCCTGTAAAAATGAGTGTAACGATGGTCAATGCTGGTACACAGCACAATGTGGTGCCCGACAAGTGCGACTTTGTGGTAGATATCCGTAGCAATGAGTGCTACAGCAATCAAGAACTATACGATATCATTTGTCAGCATATCACTTCAGATGTGAAAGCACGTTCCTTCAGACTTAGTTCTTCCCATGTTGAAATCACTCATCCACTGGTGCAACGCATAGTAGCATTAGGACGCCAACCGTTTGGTTCTCCAACTTTATCAGATCAAGCGCTGATGCCGTTCCCTTCCTTGAAGTTAGGTCCAGGAAAAAGTAGTAGAAGCCATGCAGCCGATGAATTCATCTACCTATCAGAAATAGAGGAAGCTATTGGATTATACTTGGAAGTCTTAGACGGAGCATCTTTATAAATGCAACCAACGCTCAGGATTGAGTTTATCGCGCTCTTTACGCAATTGGAAATGGAGCACGGTGCGATTATCATTGGAGGTATCGGTAAAGACAGTGCCAAGTTCTTGTCTGGTGCTTACATCATCTCCTTGTTTCACACTCGTCGATGAAAGATTACAATACACGGAGATGTATTCTCCATGTCGTACCAAAACATTGAAAAGTCCGTTAAGTTGGAATATGGCGGCTACTTTTCCATTGAAGATGGCACGAGCCTTCGCTCCTTGCTTTCCTTGAATGTCAATACCTTTATTATCGAGGGTAACATTCTTCATCCCTTCCACATTGTATTGCCCGAAATGGCTGACTACAATGTAGGATGTAGTAATAGGTACCGGGAGTTTGCCTCTATTTTGTTCAAAATTGGAGGATAAAGCCTTGTCAGAATTATTGGAGCTATAGGTAGTTGTAGCAGCAGGCTTACTCTCTGCTTTAGCAGGTGTCTTTGCCGTTTCATTCTTGGCTTCTGCACTGGCAGTTGCCTTCTTCTTGGCTTCTGCTTCTCGCCGAGCCTCTTCTTCTGCTTGCTTTCGGGCCTTTTCTATTTCTTCTGCCACCAATTTGTCAATCTGTGCGTTCAGTTTGTTGGCTTCCGTTTGTTTCTTCTTGATTTCATCTTGAAGGCTGCGCTGTTTTTTCTGCAGTTCTGAAACTATCGCCCGCTTCTCTTTTTCCTGATTTTCCAGTTCTTTACGTTCCGATTCCCGCAACTGCAACATATCAGTCTTTGATGCCTTTACCTCCTCCAATTCCTTACGTTTGGCAGTTATCTCCTGTTGCATTTGCTGCATGGCCAATCCCTGCTCTTTCTGTGAAGAGGCATACTCCCGCACATAGCGCAGTCTTCTGAGGGTTTGGGAAAGATTCTTAGCAGAAAAGACGAACATCAGTTTTTGCTGTATGGAACCATGTCTTTGCAGATAACGCAGTGAAGCGATGTAGTTGTCTTTCGCAACTAACAAATCGGTCTGAAGACCTGACAACTGTTGTTCTACAATACCCATCTCCTCTTCTATCTGTGCGACGTCGTTTGTCAATGTATCGATGTACTTACGACGTTCTTCAATCTGTCCGGAAAGAGCATTCAAGCTATTCAACTGGCTACCCATGTCTTTCTTGGTCGTATTCAACAATGTCTGTGTTTCCTCAATCTGTCTTTTCAGTTGCCCTTGTCGATTCTGCAAATCCTTGATACGTTTATTAGTCTGAGCCCCAGAGGGAATCAGCCACAAACAGCACCATAGGAGAAGCAGCAAACGTTTCATAAACTCAAGAGGAATTGAAGTAATTCATCCAGCGTCACTTCCGTGTATCGAGAAGAGAGTGTGGTGGGTTTCACATTGTTTTCTTCCTGAGAAAAATCAGACAATTCAACACGTGCTTTCTCCAGTTTTGCCAATCCGAATTCCTCACCAGAGATGGTCTTTTTCCCATCAGGCGCAGAAGCTTGATAAATCAAATCCTCCAATCTGTTGTACGTCCATCTTCTAGGAAGTCTATTCTTTAGTTCCTCCTTCGTAGTACGTACATAGCGATGATTCATTCTGTCCACAAGGAAAATGATATCAGGAGTGATTTCTATACGTGCCACTTCCGTGCGCAAGATAGGCATCAGGAAAGAGACTTGCACAATTTCATTTTTTTTCAATTTCATAGTGCCATTGACAGAATACACGGCATCACCATGAGGGATGGTTACTACGACCTTCGATGACAAATACATGCTCTCCTCATTGCCAACTTTTGCAACTTGCTTGGAAGACTTACAACCTGCGAAAGTCAGCATCAGCAGTGCCATCAACACACCTACGACACTTCTATATTTCTGCTTGTTATTCCACATATTTCTTCTGACTGATTTTTTGCTTCAACTTTGAGGAACTACTTCCCATTTCCAGTGCCTTTTGCCAATATTCCAAGGCACCAGCGGTATCTCCTGTTTTATAATAGATATCCCCACAGTGCTCCATGATATCAGCACTTTGGGCATCCTCACTTTTCAATGCCATGTCTATGTATAACTTTGCCTGAGTATAGTTGCCTTTCACGAAAAGAATCCAAGCATACGTATCCAAATAAGTGCCATTCTCAGGCTCTGCCTTCACCGTCTTATAGCTCATTTCCTCAGCACGATCCAAATCCCGCTTTTCAAGTGAAAGATAGTAGGCATAGTTGTTTAATGCACTGATATTATTGGCATTCTGTTCAATGGCTTTCTCATAAGCTTCGAAAGCCTGTGTCAAATCACCTTTAGTATGGTAGGTATCCCCAAGCATGGAATAGAAATCAGAGACAACCTCCTTCGTACTTTGCTCGTTGGTATGTTCCAAAGCAGCTTTGCATATTCTGATAACATCATCATGCCGCTGCTCATGGGCATAGGCAATGGAGAGGTAATAATAAAATTCCAAAGCATCAGGACTGGCTTCTACGCCAGCCTCACAAAGATTGATAATCTCCGCATAGTCCTCCACATTTACCGCATCTTGCAAGAGCATCATTCTTCCGCTGCTATTGGTAGGATCAATTTGGAGAAGTTTCCGAAGCACAGGCCTTGATTCTTTTTGCATATTCTTAGCCATGAGGTACTGAACATAAAGCATAGTAAGGTCGGCATTCTCGGAATCTTGCTGTAAAATGCGCTCAAAACGGTTGATAACTTTCGTACTGTCCTGTCCTGCTTGTTCCACTTCCACGATAAGGCGTCGCATCACATTAACCTTCACGGCATCTTCCACTTTCTTGTTAATAAGCAGTGAATCCAATGTTTGCTCATAAAGATCCTTCTGATCGGTCAGTTCATAGTAAGATGCCAACGAATAAAGTGCCGCAGCATTATCAGGTTCACGCTTCAGTACGTCTTTATAAATCTGATGCGCCTTATCTTGCTTTCCAGTTTGTAGATAGGCATCACCTTGCGCCACTTGATAACGCAATTCGTTAGGATATTCCTTCACCAGACTCTCGATTTCTCTAAATGCACTTTTCTCGTCATCCATTTGTCGATAGATGCGGTATTTCTCCATCGTCAATGCTTCACTTTTACCACGTCTTTGCTCCAGAGTATTAAGCACCTCGATAACTTTCTCATATTGCCTGCTGCGATCATAGAGCGTTTCCAAAGTATATAAAAGTTCCACATGATCGGGAAAGCGCTTTGTCATTTCCTCTATTAACTCCAGGGCTTTACCCTCCTGTCCTTGCTGCAAATAGAGATTAGCTAATCCCTGACCATACCAATAATTGTCGGGAGCATATTCCACGGCTTTCTCCAATGCTTCCAATCCCTTTTCCGCCTGACCAAGTATCAAGTAGTATTGTGAAAGTTCGTAATGTGCAGCAGCAGAAGTAGGGTTGATGGCAAGGCAATGCTCCAACATCTGGTATGCTGAAGTATAGTCCTGCTTTAGTTTACAATTGACCGACTCAAGGAAGTAGTAGTCAAAACGCTTCTGCTCTGCTTCCGAAAGTTCCGTTTGTGCATGTAGTGGCAACACCGCACACAGCAATAAAACAATATATAAAACCCTGAAATTCAATGTTCAATGTTTTCCCGTATGTCCAAAACCACCAGCGCCACGCTCTGTTTCATCCAACACCTGCACTTCCTCCCATTCTGCTTGTTCGTGACGGGCAATCACCATCTGTGCAATGCGTTCTCCATCCTCTATCACAAAAGGTTCCTTAGAAAGGTTGATGAGGATAACGCAGATTTCACCACGATAATCAGCATCTATGGTACCTGGGGAATTGAGTACTGTAACACCTTTTTTTATTGCTAATCCACTACGTGGGCGCACTTGAGCTTCATAACCTTTTGGCAAGGAAATGAACAAACCCGTAGGTATCAGTTTACGTTCCAGCGGTTGCATGGTGATAGGTTCATCGATGTTAGCACGTAAATCAACCCCAGCGCTTTGTTCCGTGGCATAAGTTGGAAGTGCATGTTTTGACTTATTGATAATCTGTACTTTCATATTCTCTATAATTTTCTGCGAAAATACGGCTTTTAAACCAAATAATTGATAACTTTGCCCTAAAATATGTGAATATGGATTGGAACAGACTCATTTCTGCAAAGCGATTCGGTCTGGAAGACATGCATCAGCCCGATTATCAAGAGAATCGTTCAGAGTTTCAGCGTGACTACGACCGATTGATTTTCTCTGCGCCGTTCCGTCGTCTGCAAAACAAGACGCAAGTTTTTCCATTACCAGGCAGCGTGTTCGTACACAATCGTTTGACACACAGTTTGGAAGTTTCTTGCGTTGGACGTTCTTTGGGTAACGATGTGGCACGTGGTATCTTGCAACGCAGACCTGAACTTCAGGATTCCTTCTTGCCAGAAATTGGTTCCATCGTTTCTGCGGCTTGTCTGGCACACGATCTTGGTAATCCACCTTTCGGACATTTTGGAGAAAAGGCGTTCTCTACTTATTTTTCAGAAGGAAAGGGACAGAGACTTAAAGACAAGCTTACAGAAGACCAATGGAATGATCTGACCCATTTCGAGGGTAACGCCAATGCTTTCCGTCTTCTTACGCATCAATTTGAGGGGCGTAGGAAAGGGGGCTTCGTACTTACCTATCCAACATTGGCAAGTATCGTGAAATATCCACATTCTTCTACTGCAGCGAAGAACAAATCCAAGTTTGGATTCTTCACTACAGAAGTTGACAGTTTCCGGAAAATCGCCGATGAATTGGGCATAATTTGCAAATCTACCAACCCTCTGATTTACGCTCGCCATCCTCTGGTTTACTTAGTGGAGGCAGCTGATGATATCTGCTACGAAATCATGGATATAGAAGATAGCTTCAAGTTGAAATTACTTTCAAGGGAGGAGACATTCGAGCTCTTCATGGCGTTTTTCAAGGAAGAACGACAGGAGAAGATCAAACGAATGTTAGAGATGGTAACCGACAAGAATGAACAGGTAGCTTACCTCCGTGCCCGTGCCATTGGTCTTCTTATTTATGAATGCACACAGGCATTTCTGCGTCATGAGGAAGCTATCCTTGCAGGAGAATTCGAAGGGGAACTTATTGATCATATTTCCGACCAACCACGTGAGGCTTACCGTCAATGTGCCAAAGTAGCCAAAGAAAAGATTTATCGGGCACGTGATGTAGTAGATATCGAAGTAGCTGGTTTCCGCATCATCGGTACACTCATTGACTTAATGACAGAAGCCGTACTTTCACCAGAAAAAGCATATTCCCAATTGTTGATGAACCGCGTGAGTAGTCAGTACAGTATACGCAGTGAGAATCTCTTCGAGCGCATTCTTTCAGTACTCGATTACGTTTCGGGCATGACCGATGTCTATGCCTTGGATCTCTACCGCAAAATCAACGGAAATAGTTTGCCTGCCGTGTAATCAGTCAATCTTGATTCCCTCGTAGATGACCTTATTTTGTCCACTAGTGACCTTAAAGGCATCGGGTTGTTGCTTGATGAAGCTCTCGATATGACGCATGCGCTTCTCTTCCAAGATCTCATTGACAGCAATCAAGATACCTGTTTCCTCCACATCACCGAAACCATAATTGATGGCAGTGCCAAACATACGCATTGTTGGACTTAGTCCCATATAAGCATTTACCAATGGCGGGATATTGTAACCCATCTTACGTACTTCGCCATTCAACACCTTGTAGTCATCCTTAAATGTTTTATGGCAGAAAAGTTCTGCAAGTTCCTTCTCATCACTCTCCAGAAGCAGAGGTTTCTTTGGAACTATCAAGTTCTCCTTGTCGCCAAAGTGCTTACGCAGGAAATAGAGTATCATATCCCTGCCTTTACGCACATAACTAGGATACATGGTCACCTTCCCAAAGAAATATTTCACATCGGGCTTTATAACCATCAGTGCACCAAGTCCATCCCATAAGTTGTCCAAAGCAAAAAGCCCCTTACTACCTGCACGCGTACTCTGATATTCCAATGTCACGAAACTACGTGCCAATTCTATGGTGCAAGGAAGGAATTCCTTGATAAAACGTTCGGAGAAGTTAAAAAGATGGGAGGTTGCCAACATAGGTTCCCCATTATCGTAAAAGCGCACATCCGTACCGCAGATATACCGATAGCCACCCAATATTTCTTCCTTTTCAGGATTCCAAACGATGAGTTGCTTATAAGGATTCTCCATGATATCAAACTCATCGATATCCATCGACTTACCCGTTCCACCACCAGCAGCGCGGAATGCTATCTCACGCAATCGTCCTATCTCCTTCATCGTATTCGGAGCATTGTGGGCATCCACTACATAGATCACGTTACTGCTCTTGTTGGTCATTCTAAGCCTACGCTCTTCAGTTAGTTCTGCTTTCAGCAAATCCTTGCTGATGGGTTGGATTATTTCTTCCATATCTATTTTTTCTTTTTTTCAGGATATTAGTCTATGCGTTAGTATTCAGATTGTAAACAATGTCTTTCACGTATTCCGCCCATTGTGCAGGTGTGCGACTCTTATCGAAAGTCTGCCAAGGAATCGGTTTTCCGATGGTAATGGTGAAAGTCTTATGGCGGTTTTTAAACATCTCATCGGCCAGATAAAGCATAGCGATGTTGAACTTTATGCCCAAAGCTTTGCTCCAATTTGCCAGACGATAGAAAAATTCCGAGTTACGTCCCTCGAAATGCATGGGCACCACATCGCGCTGATACTCAACGCTCTTGGAGATGAAAGTCTTCTTCCACTCCAAATCCTTTATCACGCCATTTTGCTTACGTGAGCATAATCCTGCAGGAAACATGATGATGTGATCACTGCTTTGGAAGCCTGCCTCCACTAATCGAGGGAAGTCGCGACTTTGTTTTCCAGTCTTGTTGATTGGGATAAAGAAAGGCGCCAGTCCCTTGACGTTCATCAGCAAATCGTTTACCAGATATTTAATTCGTCCGTCATAATGCTCTCCAAGCACCTTTCCCAGTGCCAATCCATCTTGTCCGCCTAATGGATGATTACTTACGAAAGTAAAGGGACCGCTTTCTGGAAGGTTTTCTTCTCCGTTTACCACCAAATGGGCATCAAGAAACTCCAACGTGCTGTTCAAGAAAGGCAATCCAACTTCCGAACCATGCTCACGCAGGAACTCATTCAACTCATCTTGATGCACTATGCGTTTCAAGTAGTTTCTGATAAAGCCAGGGATATATTTCCCTTTCGCTTTCTCGGCCAGTACACGGTCTATATCTATGAATACAGATGAATTATCAGCCATCTTAATGCCTTTTAGCCACCATAAATAAGTGAAGAAAGATAAGTCCGACTTCACAATTTCTTGCAAAGTTAGCTTTTCCTTTCTTTAATGCAAAACTTTTTGGTAAAAAGTATTCAAATGGTCATCTCGCTATCCTGTTTCCAGCTTTTTTGATAATGTATAAATATGCAAAATCCGGATTACTCCATGTTCAGAACTCATTAGTGACCAAATTTTACCTTTCTAGTGAGGAAAAAATTTCGCCCTCACTAGAAAAAAATATTTTCATCCTAAAGAAGAGGAGATTTTACGCGCTTATTTTGCATAAATATACCATTTCACATGCTGATATTCACTTTATATGCATTAAGATTACAGCTTATCTGCATTCAGAATCCAACTTTCTCCACCGTTTCTTTCCCTTTTCTGAAAGTTATCAACAGGGTGTTGAAAAATAATTTGAAAGTTTTTGTGGATTTATGTGGGGAATTGTGGGGAATTGTGTAATTTTACGGCGAATATTATGAAAGAGGTATAATCATGCAGTTTTTAGGAAACATAGAAGCTAAGGTGGATGCCAAAGGACGCGTCTTCATCCCCGCCAATTTCAGAAAAATTCTGGCAGAAGGTGGAGAGGAACGACTAGTGCTTCGCAAGGATGTGTACCAAGACTGCTTGGTGCTCTATCCCGAGAGCGTGTGGATGGAGACTCAAGAGCAGTTGCGTTCCAGATTGAACCCTTGGAACCGCATGGAACAGAATATCTTCCGTCAGTTTGTAAGCGATGCAGAATTATTAGCTCCCGATGGTAATGGTCGTATTCTGCTCCCAAAGCGCTATCTGAAGATGGCTGCCATCGATGCAGAAGTGCGCTTCATCGGCATGGATAAGACCATCGAAATATGGGCACGCGAGAAAGCCGAGAAACCATTTATGGAACCAGAAGATTTCAGTCGTGCATTGCAAAACACCTTAGGAAGTGATTCGTTCTGGGATTTCATGAGTAACGAGAACAATGGAGAATGAACAGCCCACATATCACGTTCCAGTGATGCTCCATCAGAGCATTGATGCCTTGGTAACCAATCCAAACGGTATCTACGTGGACGTGACAATGGGAGGTGGTGGACATAGTCGGGAGATTCTGCGCAGATTAAGCGACAAAGGCCGATTGCTGTGTTTGGATCAAGATGTGGATGCTATCGCTAATGTGCCGCAAGATGAACGCTGCACATTCTGTCGCAGTAACTTTCGCTATTTGCAAAACTGGCTGCACTATCATGACGTTCAGCAAGTGGATGGTATATTGGCCGACCTTGGGGTAAGTTCTCATCACTTGGACGATGCGGAGCGTGGTTTCTCCTTCCGCGCAGATGGTCCACTGGATATGCGCATGAACCAAAAGGCTACACGCACGGCAGCCACAGTGATAAACAGCTATACGGAAGAGGCATTGACGGAGGTATTTCGCCTTTATGGAGAACTGAAAAACAGTAGGCAACTGGCTAAAGCCATCGTAAAGGCAAGGGCAACGGAACCGCTGCAAACCATCGGAAGACTGTTGGAGGTCATTTCTCCGCTGATGCCACGCGAAAGGGAGAAAAAAGAAATGGCCAAAGTTTTTCAGGCATTGCGCATAGAGGTAAACGATGAGATGGGTGCTTTGCGTGAAATGCTGGAAGCTTCTCCAAAGGTATTGAAACAAGGTGGAAGACTGGTAGTCATCACCTATCATTCATTGGAGGACAGATTGGTAAAGAACCTCATGAAGACGGGCAATATAGAGGGACGTGTAGAAAAAGATTTCTATGGCAATCTGTGTTGTCCTTTTGCCAAAGCCAGTAAGGCAGAGGTACCGGATGAGGAAGAGATACAACAAAATCCGCGATCACGAAGTGCGAAGCTAAGGGTAGCGGAAAAGAGTTAGCATTTAGAGTTTAAGGGTTTAGAGTTTAGATAAAATGGCTTTTAGGAATACGAAAGAGGCAAAGAAACCAAAGGCTACAACCACTAAGAAAACAAAGAAGAGTGGCAAGTGGCGCGAGATAGTGGGTGGCGATATCCTGGCAGCAGGATTCTTCAGTCACCATCTCAAACTTTTTGTACTCATCATGTTCCTGGTGATTATCTACATACAGAACCGCTATGCCTATCAGCAACAGATTATCGAACTCGATCGTCTGAAGAAAGAACTTACAGACATCAAGTACGATGCCTTGACACGCAGTTCACAACTGATGGAACGCAGTAGGCAGAGCAAGATAGAAGAGTATATACAGCGGGAGAATAGTGAGTTGGAAATAGCTACGACACCTCCTTTCTTAATAAAATAAGGTATATGGCAGTAAACAAGAGGGACATCATCATGCGCTACGCCGTAGTAGTGTTTTTTCTGGCTTTCATTGGCATTTGTGTGCTGATAAAGGCAGGGATCATCATGTTCAAAGAACGAGGATATTGGCAGGATGTGGCTGCCCGTTTCGTACGCGAGAACGTGAGTGTGCCCTCAACACGTGGAAACATTCTTTCCAGTGATGGCAAACTTATGGCAAGTTCCTTACCAGAATATCGCATCTACATGGATTTCATGGTAAGCGAGAGTGACCCCAAACGCAAAGTAAAGGAACAGGCACGCAAGGATTCTGTGTTCAAAGCCAATCTGAATGATTTGGCTGCGGGACTTCATCAGCTCTTTCCTGATCGCACCGCTGCATACTTCAGACAACACTTACAGCGTGGACGCAATCAGGAAAGTCGCTACTATCTGATTTATCCGAAACGCATCAGTTACTTGCAATATAAGGCAGTACAAGAACTACCTATTTATAATCAAGGGGCCAACCGTGGTGGATTAGTAGGTGTAGAGTACAATCAGCGCAAGAAACCTTTTGGTTCTTTGGCAGCCCGTACTTTAGGCGATGTGTATGCCGACACCACGTTGGGCGCCAAGAATGGTTTGGAATTAAGTTTCGACAGTGTCTTACGTGGTAAAAATGGTGTGACACACCGTCAGAAAGTGATGGATCGCTACCTTAACATCGTAGATGTAGCACCTGTGGATGGTGCAGATGTCATCAGCACTATCGACGTAGATATGCAAGACATTGCAGAAAAGGCACTCATCGATGAGATGAAGGAGATCAATGCCTACGTGGGTGTCGTTGTGCTTATGGAGGTACAAACCGGCGAAGTAAAAGCTATCGTAAACATGACGAAAGGTAATGATGGCGGATACTACGAGATGCGCAACAATGCCATCAGTGACATGATGGAACCCGGTTCTACATTCAAGACTGCCAGCATCATGGTGGCATTGGAGGATGGATACATCACACCGCATACCATAGTAAATACAGGTAATGGCGTAAAGATGATGCATGGCAGTGCGATGAAAGACCACAACTGGCATCGTGGTGGTTATGGGGAGATTGATGTCACACGCATTCTGGAGGTATCAAGTAATGTTGGTGTCTCGTCAATCATTGACCAGTATTACAAGGACGATCCTCAAAAGTTCGTGGATGGTTTGAAGCGCATGAGCATCGGTGTACCACTTGGACTGGAGATTGCGGGCGAAGGTAAGCCTAATGTTCGCGGACCGAAGGAACGCTACTTTGCTAAAACCACGTTGCCTTGGATGAGTATTGGCTATGAAACGCAGATTCCTCCTATCAACATACTGACGTTCTATAATGCCATAGCCAACAATGGCACCATGGTGAAACCAAAGTTCGTACGTGAGATAGTGAAAGACGGACAGGTATTAGAATCCTTCCCAACAGAAGTTATTAATCCTAAGATCTGCTCTGATAAGACACTGACAGAAATACGTGAGATATTAGGAAAGGTAGTCAGTCAGGGACTGGCAAAGCCTGCGGGTAGTAAACAGTTCCAAGTAGCTGGGAAGACAGGTACCGCACAGATTTCTCAAGGTGCTGCAGGTTACCATAGTAACCGTCGATACTTAGTAAGTTTCTGCGGCTATTTCCCTGCAGAAGCACCTAAGTATAGTATGATCGTGAGCATACAGAAACCAGGACTACCCGCATCGGGTGGTACCATGGCGGGCAGTGTGTTCAGTAAGATAGCAGAACGTGTGTATGCCAAGAACCTGCATTATGACATGCGCCATGCCATAGACAGCACCACCAACGTGATTCCTTCTGTGAAAGCAGGAGAATTGGGAGAAACATATTACGTGCTGAATCATTTGGATGTACCTATGGAACATACTTCTGTGGCAAGGGGCAACAATGCATGGGGAAAAGCCATGCAAGACAGTGCGGCAGTGAGTTTCGAACTTGCAGCGGTGGAGGAGAAAGGCAATGTGATGCCCGATGTGGTGGGTATGGGTGCTAAGGATGCCGTTTATCTGTTGGAACAAGAGGGGTTGAACGTAAGACTTTCTGGAGTTGGTCGTGTACGTAGGCAAACCATTCCTGCAGGTCGTTCTTACTCGCGTGGACAAACAGTGACGCTGACATTGAATTAAATAAGAAGCAATATATAATTCATAATTCATCATTAATTATGACATTATCAGAACTCATTAAAAACATCCGTCCTTTGGAAGTGAGAGGTACTACCGAGAAGGACATTATCGGTATAGACATTGATTCGCGTAAGGTGGAACAAGGTCATCTCTTCATGGCCATGCGCGGAACACAGACCGATGGACATAAATACATTCCTACTGCGATAGAGAAAGGAGCGGTAGCCATACTATGTGAAGAGCTTCCCGCAGAGTTGTCCGATGAAGTCACTTACGTTCGCGTGGCTGATACCGAAGAAGCCACAGGCATTATCGCTACCCATTTCTACGGAAACCCAACCGACAAGTTAAAACTGGTGGGTGTGACGGGTACTAATGGCAAGACCACCATCGCCACCTTATTATATAATATATTCCGTGGCTTTGGGTTCAAGGTAGGACTGCTATCAACCGTTTGCAACTACATCGATGGAAAAGCTATTCCTACAGATCATACCACACCCGACCCTATCACACTCAACCAACTCTTGGGACAGATGGCCAATGAGGGTTGCGCGTATGCATTTATGGAGGTCAGCTCCCATAGCATCGCCCAAAAGCGCATTGCAGGTCTGAAATTTGCTGGAGGTATTTTCACCAACCTGACACGCGATCATCTGGATTATCATAAAACGGTGGAGAACTATCTGAAAGCCAAGAAGAAGTTCTTCGATGATATGCCAAAGGATGCCTTCAGTCTGACTAACTTAGACGACAAGAATGGTATGGTGATGGTACAGAACACAACTTCACATATTCATACTTACTCCTTACGCACATTGGCCGACTTCAAGGGCAAGGTGTTGGAAAGTCACTTGGAAGGCATGTTGCTGGAATTTAACAAGCGCGAATTAGCAGTGCATTTCTTAGGACAGTTCAATGCCAGCAATCTATTGGCTGTCTTTGGAGCTGCCGTATTATTAGGTAGAACTGAGGAAGAAGTATTGGTAGCGTTGAGCAACTTGCACCCTGTTGCAGGAAGATTGGAAACCTTCCATTCTCCTAAAGGATATACAGCTACCGTGGACTATGCACACACTCCAGATGCATTGGTAAACGTGCTCAGCAGCATTCAAGGAGTACTGAATGGTAAGGGCAACATCATCACCGTAGTAGGTGCAGGTGGTAATCGCGACAAGGGCAAACGCCCCATTATGGCAAAAGAAGCGGCACGTCGCAGTGACAGAGTCATCATCACATCAGACAATCCACGCTTCGAGGAGCCACAGGACATCATCAACGATATGCTGGCTGGTCTTGATGAAGAAGATATGCAGAAAACACTGAGCATTACCGACCGTAAGGAAGCCATCCGTACAGCTTGTATGTTGGCCCAGAAAGGTGATGTAGTGTTGGTAGCAGGTAAAGGTCACGAAGACTATCAGGAAATCAAAGGGGTAAAACACCACTTTGACGATCGTGAAGTAATCAGAGAAATAATGAGTAAAGAAGGATAAAGCTATATGTTGTACTATCTGTTTAAATGGTTAGAGACGTTCAATTTCCCTGGTGCGCGAATGTTCGGTTACACGTCATTCCGCTCTTTGGTTGCCATTATCTTGGCATTGCTCATCTCAAGTATTTTCGGTGTGTATTTCATCAATCTGCTGAAGCGACATCAAATCACGGAAACCCAGCGCGATGCTAAGACAGACCCCTTTGGAGTCAACAAGATTGGCGTCCCAAGTATGGGTGGAGTCATCATCGTGTTTGCTATCTTGCTGCCTTGTCTGCTTTTAGGAAAACTAGACAATGTCTATATGGTGCTGATGCTCATCACTACTGTATGGCTGGGTGCCTTGGGCTTTGCCGATGACTACATCAAGATTTTCAAGAAGGACAAGGAAGGTCTGCATGGCAAGTTCAAGATTATCGGGCAAGTTGGCTTGGGCCTCATCGTAGGGTTAGTACTTTATTTGAGTCCGCAGGTGGTTATTCGTGAAAACATCGAAGTCAGGGAACCAGGACAGGAGAAGATGGTGATTCATGAAGCGAAGGAAATCAAGGCTACACAGACCACCATCCCCTTCTTTAAGAACAACAACTTGGATTATGCCGACCTTGTGGGCTTTATGGGCGACCATGCACAAACTGCAGGTTGGATACTCTTCGTACTGATTACCATCTTCGTGGTCACTGCCGTAAGTAATGGTGCCAACCTCAACGATGGTATGGACGGCATGGCGGCGGGAAACTCGGCCATTATAGGCGTGACATTAGGCATCTTAGCCTACGTGTCCAGTCATATTGAGTTTGCCACCTATCTGAATATCATGTATATACCAGGCTCAGAAGAGTTGGTAATCTTCATCTGTGCCTTTGTGGGTGCACTGATTGGTTTCCTGTGGTATAATGCATACCCTGCACAGGTATTCATGGGCGATACAGGTAGTCTCACCATCGGTGGTATCATTGCCGTTATCGCGATCATTATCCACAAAGAATTACTGATACCTATTCTCTGCGGCGTATTCTTGGTGGAGAATCTTTCGGTTATCATGCAACGATGCTATTATAAAGCAGGAAAGAAGAAAGGCTTGAAGCAACGCATGTTCAAGCGTACGCCCATCCATGATCATTTCCGCACAAGTATGAATCAGGTAGAAGTTGGCTGTACTGTAAAGTTCAAAAAGCCTGAGCAATTATATCATGAAGCAAAAATCACGGTGCGTTTCTGGATTGTAACCATCGTACTTGCAGCTATCACAATCATAACACTGAAGATACGATAAAGAGTTTTAAAGTTTAAAGTTAGGTTTTAGAGTAAAAAGGATTATGGAAAAACAGAAAAGAATAGTGGTTTTGGGAGCTGCCGAGAGTGGTGCGGGAGCTGCCGTACTTGCTAAGCTGAAGGGCTTCGATACCTTTGTGTCGGATGCTGGAAGTATAAAGGACAAGTACAAAGCCCAAATGGATAAATACGACATAGAATGGGAAGAAGGACACCATAGCGAAGAGAAAATCCTGAATGCCGACGAAGTAGTGAAGAGTCCGGGTATTCCTGACGATGCACCGCTCATCGTGAAACTGAGAGAACGTCATATCCCCATTATCTCAGAGATAGAATTGGCAGGACGTTATACAAATGCCCGCATGATCTGCATCACAGGCTCTAATGGAAAGACCACGACCACCTCATTGATTTACCATATCTTCCAGAGTGCAGGTCTTAACGTAGGACTGGCGGGAAATATTGGCAGTAGCCTTGCACTGCAAGTTGCTACCGAGAAACATGACTATTATGTGATAGAGCTCAGCTCTTTCCAATTGGACAACATGTATGATTTCCGTGCCAACATCGCCATCTTGATGAATATCACGCCTGACCATCTGGACCGTTACGACAACTGCATGCAGAATTATGTGGACTCCAAGATGCGTATCATTCGGAATCAGACGGAGGAGGATGCGTTCATCTTCTGGAACGACGATCCTATTATCCGTCGCGAACTGAAGAAATACGGATTGAAGGCGCAGCTTTACCCCTTCTCCGCAATTAAGGGGAACGGTGCTGTGGCGTATGCCGATGAAGGTATGGTTATCATAGAAAAGCCTATCGAGTTCAACATGGAACAAGAAGAGTTGGCCTTACGTGGAACGCACAACCTCTACAACTCGTTGGCTGCTGGTATCTCTGCAAATATCGCAGGCATCAAGAATGAATGCATCCGCAAGGCATTGTCAGATTTCCAGGGTGTTCCACACCGTTTGGAATATGTGGCAACGGTGCGTGGTATCCGTTTTATCAACGACTCTAAGGCAACCAATGTCAATGCTACCTGGTATGCTTTGCAAAGCATGAATACCAAGACGGTGCTTATCGTAGGTGGAAAAGACAAGGGTAACGACTATACGGAAATTGAAGACTTGGTCAAGGAGAAATGCTCCGCATTGATTTACCTCGGGGTAGATAACAGCAAGCTTCACAAGGCATTCGACCATCTGGGACTACCTGTGGCAGACATCAATACAGGTATGAAGGATGCTGTGGAAGCAGCTTACAGATTGGCGAAGAAAGGTGAAACCGTACTTCTTAGTCCTTGCTGTGCCAGCTTCGACCTCTTCAAGAACATGGAAGACCGAGGCGATCAGTTCAGAAAATATGCAACAGAACTTTAACATAGAGAATGGATTTATTAAAAAACATATTCAAAGGCGACAAAGTCATCTGGATTATTTTCCTGATGCTTTGCATGATTTCGGTAGTAGAGGTATTCAGCGCCACCAGCTCACTGGCTTATAGGTCGGGCGACTATTGGCAACCTATTACCCGTCATAGCCTTTACCTGCTTTTCGGTGTGGGAATCGTGGTATTGGTACACAATGTCCAATACAAATGGTTCCAAGCCATTCCGTTCTTCTTATTGCCTGTCTCTTATGTCTTACTGGTACTGGTTATGTTCATGGGTGTGGTCAGTGGCGACCGTGTCAATGGGGCAGCGCGTTGGTTCAGCTTCTTCGGTATAGAGTTCCAGCCTTCAGAGTTTGCCAAGATGGCCATCATCATCGTTACGGCCTTTATCCTATCCAAGAAGCAGACAGAAGAAGGTGCCAATCCCAATGCATTCAAGTACATCATGATTATCACCATGGTGGGATGTGCCTTAATTGCCCCAGAAAACTGGTCAACTGCCGCCTTACTCTTCGGTACCGTGTACCTCATGATGTTTATTGGCAGGGTAGAGAAAAAGAAACTCTTACTTACAGGTGCCATCTTAGGATCGCTCTTGGCAGTGTTTGTCACCTTCTTGTTGGTAACACCCAATACTACTTTAAACAAGATTCCTTTGGGACACCGCTTCAGCACGTGGAAAGAACGTATAAGCGACTTTAGCAGTGAGAAAGTACCAGCCGCTAAGTTCGACATCAATGAAAACGGACAAGTGGGTCATGCACGCATCGCCATCGCCACCAGCAATGTGGTAGGAAAAGGACCAGGAAACTCCGTGCAACGCGACTTTCTTAGTCAGGCCTATTCCGACTTCATTTATGCCATCGTGATTGAAGAGTTGGGCTTAGTAGGTGGCATTGTGGTTGTCTTCCTCTATATCTGTCTGTTGGTACGCGCCGGACGAATTGCCCAGAAATGCAATCGCACATTCCCAGCATTCCTCGTGCTGGGCATCGCCTTATTGTTAGTCATACAGGCCTTGTTCAACATGATGGTGGCAGTTGGATTGGCACCAGTGACAGGACAACCCTTACCGCTTATCAGTAGAGGAGGTACCTCCATTGTCATCAACTGTGCATACGTAGGCATGATCCTCAGTGTGAGTCGCTATACAGAAGAACTGGAAAAGGAAAGGTTGCACAATGCCAATATCCCTCTAACGGTGACCGTCGGAGCAGACGAGTACGCCTCTGAGTCTGACATGGCAGCCAACGAAGAGCCAGTCTCTGAAGTAATGAACAACGATACAGAATTAGAATAAATAGATAATACATAGCTTATGAAACCACGAATTATTATCAGCGGAGGCGGAACAGGAGGACACATCTTCCCCGCTATTTCCATTGCAAATGCCATTAAGGAACTACAGCCAGAGGCTGAGATTCTCTTTGTAGGAGCTGAAGGAAGAATGGAGATGCAGCGTGTGCCCGATGCAGGATATAAAATCATTGGTCTGCCTGTAGCTGGGTTCGACAGAAAGAACCTCCTGAAGAACATCCCCGTACTGTATAAGTTAGCCAAGAGCCTGTGGATGACCCGCAAGATTCTCAAGGATTTCAAGCCACAAGTGGCAGTGGGTGTTGGAGGTTTTGCCAGTGGTCCTACGTTGAAGGCAGCCAGTAAGATGGGTATTCCTATCCTGATTCAAGAGCAGAACTCCTTCGCTGGTGTTACCAATAAACTCTTGGCCAAGAGTGCTGACAAGATTTGTGTGGCTTATGAAGGAATGGACAATTTCTTCCCTGCCGATCGTATTATACTTACAGGCAACCCTGTACGCCAGAACCTGCTGACGCATCAATCCAATCATGACGAGGCTGTTCAGAATTTCGGATTCGACAAGACCAAGAAGATCATCCTGATTGTGGGAGGAAGCCTTGGCGCCCGTACCATCAATGATACGATGAAGGCTGCCATCGACATGGTAATGCAGAACAAGGATATCCAGTTTATCTGGCAGACAGGCAAGATCTATATCGAGGAGGTAAAGCAATTTATCAAGGAAAAGACTGGCGATGAAGTGACAGACCACCATGTGGCCAGTATTCCCAACCTCTTCATCACCGAGTTCATCAAGAACATGGATGATGCCTATGCTGCTGCAGACCTGGTCATCTCAAGGGCAGGCGCAGGCTCCATCTCAGAGTTCTGCCTGTTGCGCAAGCCTGTCATCTTAGTGCCATCGCCCAATGTGGCAGAAGACCACCAAACCAAGAATGCCTTGGCACTCGTAAGCAGGGATGCGGCGCTTTACGTGAAAGACTCAGAAGCCATTCACAACCTGATACCTGTAGCTTTGGATACGGTACGTGATGACAAGAAACTAAAGAGTCTCAGCGAGAATATTGCCACCTTGGCATTGCCCGATTCTGCCAATATCATCGCGAAAGAAGTGCTGAAACTTATTAAAGAATGACATTCATGAAATTAGATGAGATAAAGTCAGTTTATTTTTTAGGAGCAGGGGGCATTGGTGTAAGTGCCTTGATACGCTTCTTCCTTTCTAAACAGAAAGCCGTGGCAGGTTATGACCGTACGCCAAGTGAGCTTACTGCCCGACTTATAAAGGAAGGGGTGGACATTCACTACGAAGAAGATGTGACGCTTATACCCGATTACTGTCGTAATCCTAAGACTACCTTGGTGGTTTATTCTGCTGCCATCCCTGAAACGCATCAGGAACTTACTTATTTCAGAAAAGAGGGTTTTGAGATTCAGAAGCGTGCGCAGGTATTGGGTACGGTTACCCTGGGTACCAAGTGCCTCGCTGTGGCAGGTACACATGGAAAGACTACCACCAGTACCATGGCTGCGCATATCCTTTACCAATCTGCCTTGGGATGCACCGCTTTCTTAGGAGGTATTTCCAAGAACTATGAAACCAACCTGCTTCTTTCAACCGACAGTCCGTTTACCGTTGTTGAAGCAGATGAGTTCGACCGTTCATTCCATTGGTTACGTCCTTACATGACTGTCATCACCGCCACTGATCCCGACCATCTGGATATCTATGGCACCAAGGAAGCCTATCTGGAAAGTTTCCAGCACTACACCTCACTCATTCAGGAGGGTGGTGCCTTGATTATCCATACAGGCTTGGAATTGCAACCTCATGTGAAGCCTGGGGTACGTACCTATACCTATAGCAGAAATGAAGGCGATTTCCATGCAGAGCATATCCGCATTGGCAACGGAGAGATTGTGTTCGACTTCATTGCGCCCGATGCCCGCATCAATGACATACAACTGGGTGTTCCCGTGAGCATCAACATCGAAAACGGCATCGCAGCGATGGCACTGGCACACTTAAACGGTGCTACGCCCGACGAGATCCGTACTGCCATGAAGAGTTTCAGTGGTGTGGATCGCAGGTTCGACTTCCGTCTGAAGACTAAGGAGGTGGTGCTGATCAGTGACTATGCCCACCATCCTGCAGAAATTGAGCAGAGTGTGCGCTCTATCCGCGAGCTCTATCAAGACAAGAAGATTACGGCGATTTTCCAACCACATCTCTACACTCGTACACGCGATTTCTACCGTGATTTTGCCAAGAGCCTCTCCCTGCTCGATGAAGTGATACTGACCAATATCTACCCTGCTCGGGAGCAGCCCATACCAGGCGTCACCAGTCAGTTGATTTACGACAATCTGCGCCCAGGCATTGAGAAGACACTTTGTCAGAAAGAAGATGTACTGAAGATTCTGGCAGCGAAGAAGCGAGAAGTCATCATCGTCCTTGGGGCAGGCGATATGGACAACTATATCCCCGAAATGATAAAATTGCTAACTAAATAAAAAAATATTTGTAACTACATGTCAATACTGAAGAGAATCTTTCTAAGCATCCTGTTACTGGCAGTCATCGCTTACCTCGTCCTGGCAATCACGGCTTTCAGCAAGAAGCCGCATGGACGCCTATGCGAAGACATCGAGCTGGTTTCCATCGACACCACTGAAGCAGGCTTTATCACGAAGAGAGAGATTCTCAACCTCTTGAGTTCACAGAAGCAAAATCCTGTGGGGAAAGACATCGACTCCATTAATACCAGTAAGATGGAAGAAGTGTTGGCCAGTCATCCTGCCATAAAGCGTATCGACTGCTACAAGACCCCCAGCAACAAGATAGCCATTGACATCAAGCAGCGCATTCCTGTCTTGAGGGTCATGACTGCAGCGGGCGACGACTATTACCTGGATGGTGAAGGAAGCATCATTCCCGCCAGACATAACATTGCCCATCTTGCTGTGGTGACAGGAAGAGTAAGTAAAGACTTTGCCAGCAAAGAACTGTATAAGTTCGGCATATTCCTTCAGAACGACAAGTTCTGGAACAGTCAGATCGAACAGATCAACGTGCTCTCAGGCAACAATCTGGAGTTCGTTCCACGTGTAGGCGACCATCTGGTATATATGGGTAAGCTTACTAATTATGAGCAGAAGCTGGAAAGACTCAAGATCTTCTATCAGAAAGTACTCAATCAAGTGGGATGGAACAAGTACTCCATGATTAACATTGAGTTCAGCAACCAGATAGTCTGCACGAAAAAATGAAAAGATGAAATTTGAATTATAATAACTCTATATGGCAACAACAGATTTTATAGCCGCCATTGAACTGAGCTCTTCAAGAATCTCTGGCATGGCAGGACAGAAGAATGTAGATGGCAGCATCAACGTTATGGCATACGCCTATGAAGATGCTCGCCTTTTCATTCGCAAAGGCCTGATATTCAACATTGATAAGGCCAAGGCTGCCCTTAGCTCTGTCATCAGACAACTGGAAGTACAGCTGGGAAGTTCCATTGCCAAAGTATATGTAGGCATTGGCGGGCAATCCATGCGAACGGTGAAGAACGAAATCAACCGCGAAGTGACAGGTGAGGACAAAATCTCACAGACCCTGATTGACCAGATCTGCGATGAGAACCGTGATTATCCCATTGCAGACATGTGTATCTTGGATTTTGAGCCACAGGAATACAATATCGACGGAAAGCTGGTAACAGAGCCTGTGGGCGTGACAGGACAGCATCTCACTGCCCGTTTCCTCAATGTGGTGGCACGTGCTACCATGCGCAAGAATCTGGAACAGAGTTTTGAAGAGGCGCACGTAGAGACGGCCGACATGTTTATCATCCCTCGCGCCCTTTCACACAGTGTGCTCACCGTTGACGAGCTTCGTGCAGGATGTGCATTGGTAGATTTCGGTGCAGAGACCACCACCGTCACCGTCTTCAAGAATAACCTGATGCGCTACCTGGCAGTCATCCCTCTTGGAGGAAACGCCATCACCAAGGACCTTGCCACCCTGCAGATAGAAGAAGAAGAAGCCGAAAGACTCAAGTTGGACTATGTCAACTTCATCCCTGAAGACAACGAGGCAGAAGAAAAGACCATCACACTGACAGACGGTCGTGCAGTCCCTGCTTCACAGGTATGCGACATCATCGAATCACGTGTGGAGGAGATCATGGCCAATGTGTGGAATCAGATCCAGCTCTCAGGCTTTGAGGACAAATTGCTCCAAGGCGTGGTCTTAACGGGTGGTGCCTGCAAGCTCCCAGGCTTGGAAGACGCCTTCAAGAAAGTCAGCCACATCGAGAAAATCCGCAAGGCCCTCTCCGCACAGCAACGTCTGGAAGGTACCACCGCCTCCATCAATAAGGACGGAAATACCAATGCCCTGATAGGTCTGCTCTGCATGGGTAACGAGAACTGTCGCAAACCAGAGCCACGTCCAGAACCAAAGGTAGTGGTGGAGCACCCCGAAACCGCAGATATGTTTGCTGAAGACGAAGACCTGAAGCGCCAGGAAGAAGAGGCACGCAGGGAAATCGCCAAGAAAGAGGCAGAAGAGCTGCGCAAGCGTAAAGAAGAAGAGAAGCGTAGGCAGAAAGAAGAAGCAGCCAACAAGAAACCAAAGCGCAACTGGTTCAGTGAGACGTTTGGAAAGCTTTCCAATGAGCTCTTTGCAGAAGATAATATGACAGATGACACCACTAAATAATAACGAGTTATGGAAGAACTGAATATCAACGAATTAGAGAATCCTATGGGATTTATGGGCGACGAAATCGTTCCCTTCGACCTTCCTACTGAATCACCTAAAATCATCAAGGTGATAGGAGTTGGTGGTGGCGGTGGCAATGCCGTGAAGCACATGTTCAAGGAAGGCATCCATGATGTGACCTTCGTACTCTGCAATACCGATCTACAGGCACTGAAGAAGTCGGAGATACCTATTAAGATACAGTTGGGCCCCAAGACTACAGGCGGACTGGGTGCTGGTAACGACCCTAACGTGGCACGTGAAGCCGCAGAAGAAAGCATCGATGAAATCAAGCGCCTCTTCTCAGACGGCACACAGATGGTGTTCATCACCGCTGGTATGGGTGGTGGTACAGGTACGGGTGCAGCCCCCATTGTAGCCCGCATCGCCAAAGAAATGGGCATGCTTACCGTAGGTATCGTCACCATCCCGTTCCTCTTCGAACGCAATCCTAAAATCATCCAGGCCCTGAAGGGTGTGGAAGAGATGCAGAAAAACGTCGATGCCCTGTTGGTTATCAATAATGAGCGCCTGCGTGAAATCTATACCGATGGCATGACTACCATGCGCGATGCGTTTGCCAAGGCAGATGATATCCTGTCTATCGCCACGAAGAGCATCGCTGAGATCATCACGATGGAAGGCAACATCAACCTGGACTTCCGTGATGTGAAGAAGATTCTGAAAGACGGTGGCGTGGCCATCATGTCCACAGGTATCGCTGAGGGCGACAAGCGCTTGAAGTTTGCCATCGAGAACGCCTTGAAATCACCGTTGCTCAACAACAACGACATCTCCAATGCCAAGAAGATCCTCTTCAACATCTCCTGGAGCAAGGATGCCCCACTGCTCATTGAAGAGACCAATGAGATAGACAACTTCATGGAAAGCCTTGATCCTAACATCGAGGTGATCTGGGGTGAAGCCGAAGATGACAGCCTGGGCAAGAACGTGAAGTTCACCGTATTGGCCACAGGCTTTGGATCTTCCAGCATTCCAGGCATGGATAAGCTTCACGATGTCCGTACTAAAGAACAGAAGGAAGCCGATGAGGAAGAAGAAGCCAAGAACGTAGAACTTATCAGTCGTATCTATGGGCGCACCAATACAGAGAAGAACAAGTATAAGCACAATTATATCTACCTCTTCTCACCAGAAGACCTGGACAACGATGCCCTCATCGACATGATCGAAGGCTCGCCAACCTATACGCGTACCAAGATGGCACTGGAGAACATCAGGCAGAAAGCCAAGGAAGATTCCACCCACCTCAAGCAGCAAGTGGACACCACGCTCGATGGTGAAGCTGGCAGTGCCAACGTGATTACTTTTTAAGATTGAGAATTGAAAATTGAAAATTGAGAATTAATAATTCAAGATTATGGCATTATTCGAACAAATCAGTGAAGATATCAAGGCCGCCATGAAGGCCCGTGATAAAGTAGCGCTGGAGACCCTGCGCAATGTGAAGAAAGTATTCCTGGAGGCCAAGACCGCCCCAGGAGCCAACGATACCCTGAGCGATGAGGATGCCCTCAAGCTCATGCAGAAACTGGTGAAGCAAGGCAAGGACGCTGCCCAGATCTATGTAGGTCAGAATCGTCAGGACTTGGCCGATGAAGAACTGGCACAGGTAGCCGTCATTGAGCGCTACCTGCCTAAGATGCTCAGTGCCGAAGAACTGGAAGCAGCAGTGAAGCAGATCATCGAGGCCGTAGGCGCCACCAGCATGAAAGACATGGGTAAGGTGATGGGTACCGCCACCAAGCAACTCGCTGGCAAGGCCGAAGGTCGCGCCATCAATGAGATGGTGAAGAAACTCTTAGCTTAAACTTCCCCTTTTCATAGAGGGAGTACCCATAGGGACGGGGGCGTATGATACAACTAACATACGCCCTCTCTTTTCATACCTTCCATCACATCCGCCTCACAGGCCTTCATCGCATCCATTGTCTTCTGCAGCACCTCATCCAGTGGCCATCCCAGCATCTCAGCCCCCTGCTCTATAACCTCGCGCGAGCAACCAGCTGCAAAGCCCTTCGACTTATACTTCTTCTTGAGCGACTTCAGTTCCATGTCCTGCACGCTCTTCGACGGGCGCATCAGCGCAGCCGCCCAGATCAGTCCCGTCAGTTCATCCGTAGCAAAGAGCACCTTCTCCATCAGATGTTCAGGCTTCACGTCCACATGAATCCCATACGCATGGCTGCAGATTGCGTGAATCATCTGCTCCCCCACTCCGCCATCACGCAGCAGTTCAGGCGCCTTGATGCAATGCTGATCCGGAAACTGCTCGAAGTCGATGTCATGCAGCAGTCCCACCAGTCCCCAGAAGTCCACCTCATCAGCAAACCCCAGTTCCTGTGCAAACCAGCGCATCACCCCCTCCACGGTCAGCGCATGTTGCAGATGAAACGCCTCATTGTTGTACTTTTTCAGCAGCTCCCATGCTGCCTCCCTTGTCATGTGATTTTCCATAAATTACCTCATTATAGTTGTGATTACTGCCCATGCGCTGTGTGTACAGCCGCACGGATATTCTCTATGTCAGTCCTGTTGTCAACGGTACATTCAGCCCCCAGCATATAGCGGTGCGGCCTATTAGCCAGCACCCTCTGCACCTCCGCTTTCACCTCCTGAGGCGTGCCCTTGTTGATGATGCCTTGACGCTCCAAGCCCCCCAGCACGATGCGTCCGAAAAGTTTTGAGGCATCCTGTGGCGTGAAAGGCTTTCCGCCCACCACATTCGGCGTATTCACTATCTCTCCTGGATAAGCCGCAAAGGCCGAGATATCGTCATAAGGCCCCTCCCAGTCGCAGATGTGCAAGATGTTGCAGTGCGTGCCTGTGGTACACTCCGTCATCAACTCCAAATCGAAGGGGCACACGAAGGTCTCAAAGAAACCAGGCAAGTCATTATACATATTCTCACCCCCCTGCGTAGGCATGAAGAACCCATCGATGCCCGCAGCCTTACAATCCTTCACGAAGTCTATCAGCGCAGCGTTGTAGATCCGCAGCGCCCGCAGCAGTTGTTCAGGATCCTCCTTCGCCCAGCGCACCACGTTGTCATTCCCTATCTGAATACGCAGTGTCTGGAAAGCCGAATACACCGTAGCCAGCACCATGTTCTCCTGCCCCACGATATCAATCACCTGCTTCACCACCTCCAGTGTAGGCGCATAGAAATCGCGTGGCAAAGGCTGAATGCGCTGCCAATCTTCCGCCGTTTCAGGAGAGAAGCCAGGCTGTTGCTGTTCAAACTGTATCTTCACCAGATCCACCCCTGTGCGATTCAGATGGCGCACATGGTAATAAACCGCCTCTTGACCCAAGCTGGCAGGGAAATGCATAAAAAACACCGTAGGCACATAGTTTTCAAAGTCCTTTCCATCGAGGAACTGCTGCATAATCTCGCGTCTGGTGGTCAGCGGGGAGTCTTGCTTCTCACGCTGCGTGCAACCTTGTGTAAGCAGACAGCAGAAAAGCATCAGAAAAATAGTCTTCTTCATGGGGTAATGATTAATTAAAGTTCGTTATTTCTGTGCGAGGAGGTCCTAACCTTCTCCGCCGTAAAGATATACAAAAGTTTTGAAAAAGATAGCATCGAGATGGTATTATTAGTCAGATGATGCCATCTCCTTAACTGCACAGGGCACCTTTCTTCATAGCAACAATATGTACGGTATTACACCAGGCTAAAGCCGATGGGTATAGTTCAGACATGCAGGACACCTACAGAAATATTTTTCACAAGGCATTGGTTTGATGTACCAAAAACTTTATATCTTTGCCCCCAGTAAATGATTAATGACTTCGTAATGGCAACGCAGAAAGAAGGGAAAATACTGATAGTTGACGATAATGCAGGCATTCGCAAGACGTTGGAGATACTCCTGCCGATGTACTTCGCTGAGGTGAAGACCATCCCCAGTCCTGCCATGCTGATGACGACTTTGGAGCAATTCCGCCCAGATGTGGTGCTGCTCGACATGAACTTTAACGCATCTATCAACACGGGGAACGAGGGACTATACTGGACTTCGGAACTCAAAAAGTCGGCACCCGATGTGGAAGTGGTACTTTTCACGGCCTATGCAGACATTCAATTGGCTGTGGAGGGTATGAAGCGTGGAGCTTTTGATTTCATCGTGAAACCATGGGAGAACGCAAAACTGGTGGAGGTACTAAATGCTGCAAAAGACAAGGCTTGTAAAGCACACAGCAAAGATATTCGGTCAAAGTCGGATGTTGATGTCGATGCCTCCTCTGAAAACCACATGTTCTGGGGCACCAGTCCTGCAATGGCAAGCATACAAAAATCTCTCTCGAAAATAGCTCCCACTGATGCCACTGTACTCATTACGGGTGAAAATGGTACAGGCAAGGATATGCTGGCGCAAGAGATTCATGCCCATAGTCTGCGCAATGGCAAGCCGATGGTAGCCGTTGATGCTGGTGCCATTACCGAAACCCTTTTTGAGAGCGAGCTCTTCGGTCATGTGAAAGGAGCCTTTACCGATGCCCATACCGACCACATCGGTAAGTTCGAGCAGGCAGATGGCAGCACGCTCTTTATGGATGAAATAGGCAACATTCCCCTTCATTTACAAGCCAAACTGCTGAGAGCCATACAGAACCGCAGCATCGTGAGAGTGGGTGGCAGCAAGACCATCCCAGTAAATATCCGCCTCATCTGTGCCACCAACATGGACTTAGAGGCTTTGGTGCGTGAAGGTCGTTTTCGCGAAGACCTCTATTATCGCATCAACACGGTGCATGTGGCACTCCCACCTCTGCGCGAGCGTAAAGAAGACATCGTTCCCTTGGCCGAAATGTTTATGGAACGTTACGCCAAGAAGTACCATCGCCCACTTGTCAGTTTATCAGACAGTGCAGCCGAAGTGCTGAAGAACTATCGTTGGAACGGCAATATCCGTGAATTGCAAAACTGCATGGAGAAGGCGGTCATCCTATCAGAAGGCACTACCTTAACAGCCAAAGATATCAAGATCGAGCATACGCAGACTGCCCAAGTCAGTGCCACCAACCTCAGAGTCCTAAGCGACAGTGATGAAGAACGCTTGGTACGCAACGCGATGGAACGTACTGGTGGAAACATCTCGGCAGCAGCAAAGATGTTGGGCGTAAGTAGGCCCACCCTCTATGCCAAACTGAAAAAATACGGCTTATGACCTTCACTATCTGGCATATTGTAGGAACAGCAGTCATCGTCGCTATCATCGTAGCGATAATAGTAGCATTTTATACGCGCCATAAAGACATCAAGAAGGTGGCCTACATGATGGATGCACTGGAAGATGGGGAACTCAACTTCCGATTTCAGGAAAAAAGCAAGTTCAATCGCACACTCAACCGCATACGCACCATTTTTGAACGACAGCGCCAAGCCCATGAGCAAGATTCATGGACCAAACTGATACGCGTACTTACCCACGAAATCATGAATACGGTATCACCCATTGCCTCACTGAGCGATGCGATGGCCAAGTCGATGGATGAAAACGGACAAAGTGAACTGGACGTGAAGTCGGGTCTTGAAACCATTTCCGACAGTTCCAGAAACCTGATAGAATTTGTGCAGACCTACCGTCAGCTTAGCGGAGTAGCACGCCCCGTACGAAAAGCACTTGTCTTGAAAGAACTCATGGATCAGGTGATCTCCCTCAACAGTGAAATTACAGCATCGTACGGAGCCGTCTGCACCTACCGCCCACTGGATGCCGACTTGTTGATCTATGCAGATGAGGGGCAAATCTCCCAAATCCTCATTAATCTTATAAAAAATGCCCTACAAGCTGGGGCTAAGCATATCGACATCACAGCCAAGATGGGGCATGATGATGAAGTTATCATCCAGGTGGCCAATGACGGAGACCCTATTCCAGTAAGCAGTCAGGAACAAATCTTCATTCCTTTCTTTACCACCAAGAAAGAAGGTACAGGTATAGGCCTCAGCATTTCCCGCCAAATCATGCGCAACCACAACGGTAGCATCGAGCTGCTGCAAAGTGACAACACGCAAACAGTCTTCGAACTTCGCTTCAGATAACCTCAAAAAGTGTAAAGAAAGTGTAAAGGTGTAAAGTGCTTTACAACATTTTACACTTTTGCTATTTTTACAAAACACTGTAAATCAACCTATTGAAAGTTTGGCACAGAATATGCATATACTTTGGCATGAGAATATGCAAATTTCTGATGTGATGATAAAAAAGTATTTAATAACCGTTTTGATGGCATCCTTTCTTGGTGCTCCGAAAGTTTGGGCACAGTCTGAAGAGGCACAAGGAAAGGTGATGACGCTGCACGACTGCATGGCGTATGCCATCTCAAACTCTACCAAGATGCGGATTCAAGAGGCTGCCATCGGTGATGCCAAGATAGCTCGCCGTGATGCCGCCTTGACATTGTTTACTCCCAGAATCAGCGCTGAGACCTATGCCTACTACAACTTCGGGCGCAGCATTGACCCGCAGACCAACACCTATTTCACCACTACGTCGTTTCACAACAACTATGGCATCAGCGTAGGTTACGACCTATTCGATGGTTTCAAGGCTGTGAACAACTACAAGATCTCCAAGACCGGCATGCTCATTGCCAAGTCGGAAGAGCAACAGGTAGAAGCCGACATCTGTCTGGCTGTGATGGAGGCTTATTATAATGTGGTGTATTACAAACGGCTCTCTGAAGTGTATCAAGAGCAAGTGAGCGCTGCTGAAACATCGCTGAAACTGGCTCGTCGCCAAGAAGAACTGGGACTGAAGGGACATGCTGATGTGGTGCAGATGGAAGCCGACCTGGCCGATAGGCAGTACGACCTTACCAACACGCGCAACATGTATCTGGACCAGCGGATGATTCTCTCCGACCTGATGTTCTGGCCTGAAGAGGAAGAACTGCTGATAGAGACAGAGGTAGAGGCTACCCCTACCCTGCCTGAAGCCGATGCAGAGAGCACCGTGGGCTATGCCTTGGCAAACAATCCAGAAGTACAGAAAGCCACTTGGCAACAACTGAATGCCCGCAGGGAACTGAACACCGCAAAATGGCAACTGCTGCCCACCGTAGGCATTTATGCTGGATGGAACACCAGCTACTACACCTATGAAGGGGCACACACCGCTTCATTTGGCAGCCAGTTCCGCAACAACCGAGGTGAATACGTAGAGATGTCTGTCTCCATCCCTTTGTGGGACCGTCTGAGCAGAGCCTCCAGCATCTCCAAGAAGCGCAATGCCTATAAGAAGGCCACAGCAGAGCTGGAGCAGAAACGTCGTGATGTGGAGTCGGAGGTACGTCGTGCCATTTTGGATCGCGATGGCAGTGCCACTGCCCATCTGCAGGCACAACGCAAGGCAGAGGTACAGGAAGAAGCCTATCTGCTCAATCGCAAAAAACTGGAGCAAGGCCTCATCTCTCCGCTTGAATTCCAGACAGCCAACAATAACTATCTGAAGGCACAAGCCGATGAGATGAACTCACTCTTTAAGTACCTCATCAAGCAGGCAGTAGTTAAATATTATAATGGTATAGCATATATAGAACAATAAAGATATGGATAAGACAATCGAAAAAGTGACAGGTTGGAGAGTGGCATTCACTAAGAAAGCCCTTCCCTACTGGTTAGGAGCATTGCTCTTGGCATTCATCATTTACCTGATAGTGCGCCCCAACAACAAGACCCTTCGGGTAGATAAAGATACCGTGGTGGTTTCAACTGCCGAAAGGGGCGAGTTCAACGACTACATCCGCATCAGCGGAAGGGTGCAACCCATGACCACCATCCAACTGAGTCCACAAGAAGGTGGCATCGTGCAGACCATCCTCATCGAAGAAGGTTCTGCCGTGAAGGCTGGTGATCCCATTCTGGTGCTCTCTAACGACAACCTGGACCTCTCCATCCTGAACTCTGAAGCCGAGTTGGCAGAAAAAGAGAATATCCTGCGTAACACGCAGATCCAGATGGAACAGCAGAAACTCGACGTACGTCAGAACGTGTTGGAATATGGCACGCAGGTTGATAGGCTCAAACGTACATACGAGCAGCAGAAGGCGCTTTATGACGACCAGCTTATTGCTAAGGAAGAGTACCTGAAGGCAGAGGAAGACTACCGCTTAGCACAGCAGAAGTACGAACTCATCCGTGAGCGCTCGAAGCAAGACAGCCTCTATCGTGGCACGCAGATTGACCGCATGGAAGAGAGCTTGGAGAACATGCAACTCAATATGCAGATGATTCGCAAGCGCAAGAGCAACCTGATAGTGAAGGCTCCCATCGATGGTGAATTGGGACTGCTGGATGTGGTGCTTGGGCAGAGCATTGCCAGCGGCACCAAGATAGGGCAGATAAACTCTGTTGGTACCTATAAGGTGGAGGCGCAGATAGACGAGCATTACATAGACCGCGTGGTGGAGGGCTTGGAAGCCACTTTCGAGCGTCAGGGAGATACTTTCTCCACCCTTATCCGCAAGGTCTATCCAGAGGTGCGTGACGGTAAGTTCAAAGCCGACTTCAAGTTTGATGGCGACCAGCCCGACAATATCCGTAGCGGCCAGACCTACTACCTGAACTTGCAATTGGGACAACCTGAAGAGGCTATCCTGATTCCTCGTGGCACCTTCTATCAGAAGACAGGCGGTAAATGGATCTATGTGATGAACAAGGATGGCAGCAAAGCCGTGAAGCGCGAGATTCACATTGGGCGCCAGAACCCGCAGTACTACGAGGTGCTGGAAGGCCTGGAGCCTGGCGAGAAGGTCATTACTTCGGGATATGAAACTTATGGTGATAGTGACATATTAGTGTTTTAAGCGATGAAAAGTTTTTGGAACTTCCTTAAGAAGAATAAGTTATACGGGGCCATCAACCTCGTGGGACTGACGGTGTCGATGGCGTTCGTACTCTTGCTGGCCGTATATGTCCAACGGCAGCTGACCACTGATTCGTTCCAGGAGAATGCCGACCGGATCTACGTGATTGCCAACGAGGAGAACGTCGATATGGGATACTGGCTGGACAAGCACTTGAAAAACAATTTCCCGGAAATTGAGAAGGGCTGTTGCGTA